>NZ_JBSGZO010000598.1:0-4598 GCF_053611045.1 Streptomyces sp. NPDC054841
GCCGTCCGGGCCGGCCCGCGCGGGCCGGCCCGGACGTGCATGATCAGACGAGGTCGAACCGGTCGAGGTTCGACACCTTGACCCACGCCGCGACGAAGTCGTTCACGAACTTCTCCTTCGCGTCATCGCTCGCGTAGACCTCCGCGAGGGCGCGCAGCTCGGAGTTCGAGCCGAAGACGAGGTCGGCACGGGTGCCGGTCCACTTGACCTCGCCGGTCGCGTCGTCGCGGCCCTCGAAGGTGTTCTGGTCCTCGGACGTCGCCTTCCACGTCGTGCCCAGGTCGAGCAGGTTGACGAAGAAGTCGTTCGTCAGCTTGCCCGGGGCGTCGGTGAGGACGCCGTACGACGTCTGCTGGTGGTTGGCGCCCAGGACGCGCAGACCACCGACCAGGACGGTCAGCTCGGGGGCGCTCAGGCCCAGCAGGTTCGCCTTGTCGAGCAGCAGGTATTCGGCCGGCAGGCGGTTGCCCTTGCCCAGGTAGTTGCGGAAGCCATCGGCGGCCGGCTCCAGCGCGGCGAAGGACTCCGCGTCGGTGTGCTCCTCGGTGGCGTCCACACGACCCGGGGCGAACGGCACCTCGACGTCGTAACCGGCGTCCTTGGCGGCCTTCTCCACGGCGGCGGCGCCACCGAGGACGATCAGGTCGGCCAGGGAGACCTTCTTGGCGCCGGAGTTGAACTCCGACCGGATGCCCTCGAGGACACGCAGCACCTGCGCCAGCTCGTCGGGCTCGTTGACCTCCCAGCCGGCCTGCGGCTGCAGGCGGATACGGGCGCCGTTGGCACCGCCGCGCTTGTCGCTGGTGCGGAACGTCGAGGCCGACGCCCATGCAGTGGAGACGAGCTGGGACACGGTCAGGCCCGAGTCGAGCAGCTTGGCCTTGAGGGCCGCGACGTCGGCGGCGTCGACGGCTTCGCCCTCGGCCTCCGGCAGCGGGTCCTGCCACAGCAGCGTCTGGGCCGGAACCTCCGGGCCGAGGTACAGCGACTTCGGGCCCATGTCGCGGTGGGTCAGCTTGTACCAGGCGCGCGCGAAGGCGTCCGCGAACTCCTCGGGGTTCTCGTAGAAGCGACGCGAGATCTGCTCGTAGACCGGGTCGAACCGGAGCGAGAGGTCCGTCGTCAGCATCCGCGGAGCCTGGCTCTTCGACGGGTCGTGGGCGTCGGGGATGGTGCCCGCGCCGGCCCCGTCCTTGGCGACCCACTGGTTGGCGCCGGCCGGGCTCTGCTCCAGCTCGTACTCGTACTCGAAGAGGTTCTTGAAGAAGCCGTTGCTCCACTGGGTCGGCGTGCTGGTCCAGGTGACCTCGAGGCCACTGGTGATCGCGTCGCCGCCCTTGCCGGTGCCGTAGGTGCTCGCCCAGCCGAGGCCCTGCGCCTCGACCGGGGCGCCCTCGGGGTCGGCACCGACGTGGTCCGCCGGGCCCGCGCCGTGGGTCTTGCCGAAGGTGTGGCCACCGGCGATGAGGGCGACGGTCTCCTCGTCGTTCATCGCCATGCGGCGGAAGGTCTCGCGGATGTCGCGGGCCGCGGCGATCGGGTCCGGGTTGCCGTTCGGGCCCTCCGGGTTGACGTAGATGAGGCCCATCTGGACCGCGCCGAGCGGGCTCTCCAGTTCGCGGTCACCGGTGTAGCGCTGGTCGTCGAGCCAGACCTTCTCGGGACCCCAGTAGACGTCCTCCTCCGACTCCCAGACGTCCTCGCGGCCGCCGCCGAAGCCGAAGGTCTTGAAGCCCATGGACTCCAGGGCGACGTTGCCGGCGAGGATCATCAGGTCGGCCCAGGACAGGCTCTTGCCGTACTTCTTCTTGACCGGCCACAGCAGACGGCGGGCCTTGTCGAGGTTGCCGTTGTCCGGCCAGCTGTTGAGCGGGGCGAAGCGCTGCTGACCGGCGCCTGCGCCGCCGCGGCCGTCGCTGATGCGGTAGGTGCCCGCGCTGTGCCAGGCCATACGGATCATGAAGGGGCCGTAGTGGCCGAAGTCGGCCGGCCACCAGTCCTTCGAGTCCGTCAGCACCTCGGCGATGTCCTGTTTCACGGCCGGGAGGTCGAGGCCCTGGAACGCCTCGGCATAGTCGAACTCCTCACCGAGCGGGTTGGCCACGGCGGGGTTCTTGGCAAGGATCTTCAGGTTGAGCTTCTCCGGCCACCACTGGCGGTTGCCGCCGCCCTGGGTCGGGTGCAGGGCGCGCTCGTGCGCGACCGGGCAGCCACCTCCGCCCTCCGCTTTCGCGTCGACGACCTTTGCATCGTGGTTCTCAGACATGGGAATCCTTCCGGACGGGGCGGATCACGGTGCTCATGAACTGTGGGCGGTGGAACAGTGGAACAGCCGGGGCGCAGGCCCCAGTACATGACCTCGGCCTCGTCGGTCGAGAAGCCGTGGTCGTCGGACGCGGTCAGGCAGGAGCCTCGCCCGGGCGGTCGCGCACTCCGGAGGCGATCGCCGCGACGCCGTGGTGGTCACCGTGCCGGACGGTCTCGGGCAGCGACGCGACGCGGGCGGCTGTCAGCCGCAAGCCGGCACCGCGCAGCTCCTCGGCGGTGGTCCCGTCACGTCTCTGTCTCCTCCTGTGCTGGAGTCTTCCTGTCCCTTGGCTATCGCCAGAACTGATCCTACGATGGACAGAGTCCAAGTCAATAAGCGCGCCAAACCCATATCCAATCGGAACCCGGATGTCCACCGGTAAACTTGGGGTATCCCACCGAACCTGAATAGGTGAACCGATATGAGTGACCTGCTGGAGCGACTGCGAGGGCGTGGCTGGCGGATGACTTCCCAGCGGCGCGTCGTTGCGGAGGTCCTCGACGGCGAACACGTGCATCTCACGGCCGACGAGGTGCACGCCCGCGCGGCACAGCGGCTGCCCGAGATCTCCCGGGCGACCGTCTACAACGCCCTGGGTGAGCTGGTCTCCCTCGGTGAGGTCATAGAGGTGTCCACCGACGGCCGTGCCAAGCGCTACGACCCCAACGCGCACCACCCGCACCAGCACCTGGTGTGCTCCAGGTGCGGCACCATCCGCGACGTCCACCCGGCCGGCGATCCGCTGGCCGACCTCCCGGCGGAGGCACGGTTCGGTTTCACGGTGTCCGAGGTCGAGGTCACCTACCGCGGGCTGTGCCCCTCCTGCGCCGGATGATCCGCGGCAGCCGCCTGCCCTCGTCATCGTCGGTCTCACGGACGGGTACTCGTTCTGCGTAGCGGTTCCGCTCCGGACGGTGTGCGGCTGTCGGGCTGTGCGCGTGTGCCTGCCTTGTGGATCCCCCATCCGAGCGGGGTGCCGAACGCGTCCGGCATGGCACCAGGGCCCGCGGTGCCACGCGACGGATGCTGATATGCCTCTGACCCTGCAGGAGAGGCCCGTGAACAACCCCAGCCCGCAACGACCCCGGAAATCGGCATCCATCGGCGCGGGCCAAGACGCTGCCGGTCAGGCCGGGGTCATCGGCATTGGCCTCGCCGCCGTGCTGACGTTCGCACTCGCGCAGGGTTCCTGGCGGTGGTTCGCCACATACATCGGAATGACGCTTCTTGCGGTGATCTTCGCCTTCTACCGGCTGCCGGCCTGGACGCCCGGCATCCGATCTGCATACGTGCGCAGTCTGGTCGCGTATTCCCTGGTCATCGGCCTGTGCGTGGCGATCGCACTGGCCCCGATGCTGCAACGCTGGGCTTGGCTGTTCCCGATGTCAGGCACTCGCGGCGGGTGCCACGAGCTGGGCGCGTACGAGGCCATCCGGTCGAGGGCCGCGCTGGCGGACCTGGCTGATCGCGACAGCGCCGCTTTGGCCTACGCGCAGGAGGCCAAGAGTCATGAGGCCGTTGCCGACTGCCTGGCAGCCACGACGACCCAGTGGCTGCCCCTGTACGGAGCCGGGGCAGCCGTGCTGGTAGGTGTGGGTGCGTGGTCCCGCGACCGGGCTCGGGCGAGAAAGGGCGTTGAGCCGAAATCCTCCTCGCCGGGATTGGCGCACGCCGGAACGCGGCAGGGCGGCGCGAAGTAGCTGCCGGGGCCCTCGCTCACCGTGATCGCGAAGGAATCGGTGAGCCTCACCGAGGCGCTGCGTCTTCAGACCGTTCCCTCGAAGGCCGAGAGGGCGGGCCATCCTGTAGCAGGCCGCCCGCGCCGTCCGTTCCCGCCCGCTCGAAGCGCACCCCGCGACTCGCCCGTCGCCGCCCGCCCGCAGCTCAGGAAATGTCCACATAGGTACGGTATGTGAGCCAGGAGTCACAGTGGGTGACACGCCGAGGGCGTCAAGCTGGGCAAGGCAACGTGCCGCGATCTACTCAAGGCGACCGCGGCGCTCGGCGCCGCCGCCATCGCCGACCGAGCGCTGGGGGCGTCGGCGCAGGCACGTCCGCTCGTCCAAGCGGGGCCGGAGCAGAGCACATCCGCGGCGGGCAGGGGCGGCGTCATCGACGTGGCGGTCATCGGCGCCGGGGTGTCCGGGGCGTATGCCGCCTGGCGGCTGCTCGGCCCGGAAGCCGAGCACAGCACCATGCTGAAGAACCTGCCGCTGCGCCAGATCTACTACTGGGGCGTCGAGGGGAACCAGTCCGGGGCCGACCCCGCCAACCGCAACGCCCTGCTGCT
>NZ_JBSGZO010000599.1:0-4574 GCF_053611045.1 Streptomyces sp. NPDC054841
ACTCCGTACTCGCGCTGGCCCCTTGGCTGCCGGAGGACGACGTCGCGGCGCAACCCGAACCGGTGAAACAGCTCGCCGGGCGTCAGGTCCTGATCGTCCACGGCACGAACGACGCCAGGACCGACCCGGAGCTGTCGTACCGGCTGGCCGAGCGCGCGAAGAAGTCCAATCGTGACACCTGCCGCTTCGAGGTCCATTCGGACGGCCACTCCCTGCGCCAGTACCAGGAAGAAGTCCTGGCCCTGGCCGCCGACTTCGTCCTCGGCTCGCTCTTCTCCCGCGCGTACGCCCGCCCGGTCGCGGACGCGCTGGCGGCGCCGCCGCCGCTCGGTCTGCGGATGCCGCTGGCGGCGGGGTTCGGGAGAGCGCTGCGGCACTGAGGTTTCGGGGGCTCCGCCCCGCACCCCGCGCCTCGATCACCCCAGCGCCTCGATCACCGGCGGGGCCCGACACGCGCCGGGGTCCGGGGCGACGCCCCGGGAATCGGCCCGTCCCGCGTTCGAGGACACGACGAAAGCCGTACGGGGTCCGGGCCCCCCACGAGGCGGAGCCGCACATCGACACAGCCGGGAAGGGACCGGGTGGGGAAGGAGCCCGCCGCAGGCGCCTCAGTCCGGCAGCAGGTTCCCCCGCCGTGACAGCAGGAACTTCTTGAAGGCCGTCACCGGTGCCGTGTCCGGATGGCCGTCGAGCCAGGCGACGCCGATCTCGCGCACCGCGCGCGGCGCGGTCACCGTCAGTTCGACGACCCCTGGGCGGGGTGCGGCGGGCGGCGGCAGGAGGGCGACGCCGAGGCCCGCGGCAACGAGGCCCCGCAGCGTCTCGGCCTCCTCGCCCTCGAAGGCGACGCGCGGGGAGAAGCCGGCCTCGGCGCACAGGGCGTCGGTGATGCGGCGCAGGCCGTAGCCGGGTTCGAGGGTCACGAAGGTCTCGTCGGCGGCCTCGGCGAGACGGACGCGCTTGCGCGTGGCAAGGCGGTGGTCGTCGGGGACCACGAGTCGCAGGCGCTGTTCGTCGAGGCGGCGGGCGACCAGGTCGGGGGCGTCGGGGACCGGCGAGGTGAGACACAGGTCGAGTTCGCCGGCGCGGAGTCGCTCGATCATCGCCTCGCCGTAGTTCTGGACGAGCGTGAAGCGGACCCGGGGATGGTCGACGCGGAAGGCGCGGATGAGCTCCGGCACGGTCTCGGAGCCCAGCGTGTGCAGAAAGCCGAAGGCGACCTTGCCCGCGGACGGGTCGGCATCGGCCCGTACCGACTCCGCGGCCCGTTCGACCTCGGCGAGGGCCCGCTCGACGGAGGTGAGGAACGTACGGCCCGCCGCCGTCAGCGAGACCGTGCGGCCCTTGCGGGTGAACAGTGCCACGCCCAGGTCCTGTTCGAGGCGGACCATCGCGCGCGAGAGCGTCGACTGGGGGACGGCGAGCTCCTGCGCGGCCCGGGTCACATGCTCGTGGCGGGCGACGCCCGCGAAGTACGCGAGACGCGGCGCAAGCAGCAGAGGCATGTCTTCTTCGTAACTGCTCAGTGACACGCGAGCCTGTGAGCTGTAGTCATGCGCCATGGGAACGATTAAAGCCGTTCCATGCATTGGACGCATCAGGAAGGGGTGCCTACCTTCGAGGTATGCCTTCCGCCAGTACCGGGGCGCCCACCACCGTGGGTGCCCTCACCTCGTCGTCCCGTCAGCTCGCCCCCGGCCTCCCCGGTTACCGCCGCATGAGCTTCGCGCTCTTCGCCGCGGGCGTCGCGACCTTCGCTCTCCTCTACTCGACCCAGGCCCTGCTGCCCGCCGTCTCCGCCGAGTTCGGCGCGACCGCGAGCGCGGCCAGCTGGACGGTGTCCGCGGCGACCGCCGCCCTGGCCCTGTGCGTGCTCCCGCTGAGCGCACTGTCCGAGCGGTTCGGGCGGGTACGGCTGATAACGGTGTCGCTGACGGTCGCGGCCGTGGTCGGACTGCTGGTGCCGGTCGCGCCGAACCTGGAGTGGCTGGTCGCGCTGCGCGCGGTGCAGGGCGCCGCGCTGGCCGGGATCCCGGCCTCCGCGATGGCGTTCCTCGCGGAGGAGGTGCGGCCGAGGGCGTTGATCGCCGCGATCGGTCTGTTCGTGGCGGGCAACAGCATCGGGGGCATGAGCGGCCGGATCGTGACCGGCTGGGTCGCCCAGCTGTGGGGCTGGCGGGCGGCAGTCGCCGCGGTCGGCCTGATGGCCGTCGTGTGCGCGGTCGCCTTCCGGGCGCTGGTGCCGAAGGCACGTCACTTCGTTCCGGGTTCGCCGGCCCCGCGCGAGCTGGCGAAGACCGTCCGCGGTCACCTCTCCGACCCGCTGCTGATGCGGCTGTACGGGATCGGCGCGCTCTTCATGACCGTGTTCGGCGCGGTCTACACGGTGATCGGGTACCGGCTGGTGGAGGCACCCTTCAGCCTCCCCCAGGGCGTGGTCGGCTCGATCTTCCTCGTCTACCTGGTCGGTACGGTCTCGTCCGCGGCGGCCGGGAAGCTGGTCGGCCGCCTCGGGCGGCGCGGCGCGCTGTACCTCGCGGTCGGGACGACGACGGCGGGCCTGCTTTTCTCCCTCGCGGACTCGCTGGCCTCGGTCCTGCTCGGCCTGGTGCTGATCACGGCGGGCTTCTTCGCCGGCCACGCGGTCGCCTCCTCCTCGGTGAGCCGCACGGCGAAGACCGGCCGGGCACAGGCCTCAGCGCTGTACCAGTCGGCGTACTACGTGGGCAGCAGCGCGGGCGGCACGCTCGGCGCGATCGCCTTCCACTCCGGTGGCTGGGCGGGCACGGTCCTGCTGGGGCTGCTGGCGGTGCTCGGGGTCGTGTCGATCACCCTGTACGGGTCGTACTCGGCCCGTATCCAGGAGCGCCGGCTGGTGCTCACCGCGGCGGCCGCGCGCCACTGAGACTCCTGGGGCGGGAGTGGCGATCTCCCCGCGAAACTGCGTAAATCCGTGCCCTCCCGCCTACAACCGCCACTCCCCCGTACGCGTCCAAAGTGCAGAGCAACCGCACTGCGCGTACTGGGGAGTTGGTGACCGTGGATCGTGCAAGACACTCAAGGAACGTACGGAGACGGGGCGGCGCAGCCCTCGGCATCACCGGTCTGGTGGTGCCCCTGACCCTCGCACTCGGCGCCGCCCCCGCACAGGCGGCGTCCTGCACGACGGCGACGGGGCCGTACCAGAAGCAGGTCGAGAAGTTCATGGGCCGCCCGGTCGACGGGCGGCAGTCGCCCGCCGACTGCAAGGCGATCCAGACGTTCCAGCGCTGGCACGGGATCACCCCGACGATCGGCTACGCCGGGCCGGTCACCTGGCGCACGATGAGCACGATCCTGGCCCAGCGCGCGGCGGGCACCAACCCGAACCGGGCGGGCACGTGTCCGACCAACAGGGGCCGTATCGCGTGTGTCGACCTGACCAGGCAGCTCAGCTGGATCCAGGACGGCGCGCGGCTGAAGTACGGGCCGGTGCCGGTGCGGACCGGCCGGGACGGCGCGGAGACCCGTACCGGCTCGAAGAAGATCTACTACCGCAGCGTCAACCACTGGTCGACGATCTACCGGGTGTGGATGCCGTACTCGCAGTTCTTCGACGGCGGGATCGCCTTCCACTCGGTCACCAAGTCGATGTACAACCCGCCGGGCTCCGGGGGCTGCGTCAATATGCGCCCGACGGACGCGAAGGCCTACTGGAACCTGCTCGGGAACGGGGAGGACGTCTTCGTCTACGGGCGCAAGCCCGGAACCTGACCCCGTTGTCAGTCCCCTCCTGTAGCGTCCGAAGGGCTGGTGCGGATGGGCGACAGGGGCGGACCCGATGAGTGATCTGGCTACGACGCAGGACCTCGAATCCCGGCTGGAGGGCTTCCGCAGGGAGCTCACCGGCTACTGCTACCGCATGCTGGGCTCGGCCTTCGAGGCGGAGGACGCCGTCCAGGACACGATGGTGCGGGCCTGGCGGAGCATCGAGAAGTTCGAGGGGAGATCGTCGCTGCGCTCGTGGCTGTACCGCATCGCGACGAACGTCTGCCTGGACATGCTGAACGCGGGAAATCGCCGGGCCCGCCCGATGGATCTGAGCGCCGCCACCCCGGTCGCCCAGGCCCAGCTCAACGCCCGTCCGGAGATCACCTGGCTGGAGCCGGTTCCGGACGGGCGGGTGCTGCCGTCGGTGGCCGACCCGGCCGATACGACAGTCGAGCGGGAGTCGATCCGGCTGGCGTTCGTCGCCGCGCTGCAGCATCTGCCGCCCAAGCAGCGCGCCGTGCTGATCCTGCGCGAGGTGCTGGCGTGGAAGGCCGCGGAGGTCGCCGAGCTGCTGGGCACTTCGGTCGCCTCGGTCAACAGTGCGCTGCAGCGCGCCCGCGCCACCCTCGCCGAGTCCGGGCCCGCGGCATCGGACCCTGCGGACCCGCTCGACGAGGAGCAGCAGAAGCTGCTGGAGCGCTATGTCGCCGCCTTCGAGGAGTACGACATGAAGGCGCTCACCGCGCTGCTCCACGAGGACGCGACGATGTCCATGCCGCCGTACGACCTGTGGCTGCACGGCCATGACGACATCGTGGGCTGGA
>NZ_JBSGZO010000600.1:0-4569 GCF_053611045.1 Streptomyces sp. NPDC054841
GCAGCCGCCCTGTCCGCGGCGGATGTTGTTGAGAGCGGGGGCGCCGATGTGACCGCACGTCATGCAGCGGCACATCCACTTGTCGCGCACACGGCCCGGGAAAGGTTCCAGCGGTTCCATGCCGATCGCGCGCATCTCCGCCTCGGCGGCCTCGTAGTCCACCGGCGCCCGCCCCGCGCAGGCGCGGCAGCCGCCCTTTCCGGCGCGTATTCCGAAAAGCCGCGGGTGGACGATACGGCCACAGACGACGTGCAGGCAGGACCATCTGACCCTGGCCCCCGGGTACGGCTCCAGCGGTTCGAAGCCCGCGGCGCGCATGTCCGCCTCGGCCTGCGCCCGGCCGACGGCCCGTCGCCGCTCTCCGGCGGCGATGCGTCCGCAGTATCGGCATCCGGCGCTCGCGCCGATGCGCACCGAGGTGAGGGTGGGTGCGACGTGGTGCGCGTTCTTGGTGCAACGGCTGTTCCAGGCCACATTCGCCCCGGGATAAGGCTCCAGTGGTTCGAGTCCCGCGGCGCGCATGACCGCGACCGCCACCTCAGGATCGATTCTTCCGGACATGACTGCCCTACCCCCTTGACTGCCGATCTCGTGCGAGCACCGATGGGTCATTTCGGTGCGATGACGTGGATCCGTACTCCATTCGGATCCGTGACGATCAGGTCGCTCCCATTCGGCCCTCCGGTGCCGAGTAATCGCCTTCCGGCCGATTCACCGCAGGCGGCTATGCGTTCCAGCTCCCTTTCCCCGCCCTCCACTTCGAGGGTGAAGCTGACCGCGCGCACCGGGCGTCGCCGTGATTCCGGGAGAGCCGGGTGGGTGTGGTCGAGAAGGGCGAGTTCACGGGGCGGCGGCCCGGGCCGGCCGAGTCCGACGTACCACTCCGTTTCGTGAGTGACCTTGAAACCGAACAGCTTGGTGTAGAACTCGCGGGACTCCTCGAGGCGTGAGGTGCAGATCACCGGACAGGGGCTGGTCAGCATGTAGTGCCATCTCCAGTCACGTACCGAAGGTATGCGAGTGAAACCTAGTGACGTACCGTCGGTATGTCAACACGGGCCGCTACCTGGCGGCCACCGCCTACTCACGCAAGTCGTCTTGGAGAACACGCCAGTTCAGATCGGGTGGTGCGCTGGGCGCACGGGTCCCTGCCGGGACGGCCAGGGCCGCGGCGTGGGTGGTGTTCTGAGGGCCGCAGGGCAGGTTCCGAACGATCCAGCCGGACGGGCGCCGGGGCGCCCCGGGCCCCTCGTGGTGTCCCAGATAGTCCCGCTCCAGTCCGCGGCCGAGCCCGGTCCCGAGCGCCTTCAGATAGGCCTCCTTACGCGCCCATAGCCGGCAGAACCCCAGGGGCCGCTCCTCCTCGGGGACCGCCAGCACCTCGCGCCGCTCTTCCGGATGCAGGCGCTCCAGGCACAACTCGACGGTCCTGCGGCCGGGTACACGCTCGGCGTCCACCCCCATGGGCACGCCGGCGATCGCGACGAGGGACAGGCCCGGGGAGTGGGAGAGCGAGAAATGCAGGCCGGCCTCGCGATCGAGGAGAACGGGCCGGCCGTGCGGGCCGCCGCACCGCGCGCACGGCTCACGTCCGAAAAGGACGTCGACGGGGTGGCATTCAAGATACGCGGCCAGCAGCAGACGGAGTGCCGCGTGCGCCGCGATGTAACGGGAACGGTCGGGTTCGCGCCGGAAGGAGAGAGCCTTCCGCCTTTCTCCCGCGTCCAGCAGGGAAAGGCTCAGCGCCTCGTCCCACGGAGGTGAACTCCGCACGGCCCACACCTGCGGACAGTCCGGTTCCCTTTGTGCTTCCGCCGTCATGTGCCCCCCCGCTTTCACACCCGGCGGACGTGACGGCGGGTGGCGTTCTTCGTTGACACGACGAACGCCACCCGCGCTCGAACGACCCGCGCCCGCCTCAGAACGGTGACCCGATGACGTCCTCCGCCATGACCAGCTTCTATCCGGTGATCTGCACCCCGCGGCTCCGGGAATCCGTGGAGTTCTACACGGCCCTGTTCGGATTCGAGACGACCTTCGAGAACGACTGGTACGTCAGCCTCCGGCGACCCGAGCCGCCGCACTACGAACTCGCCCTGGTCGACGCGGCTCACGAGACGATCCCGCAGGCGTTCCGCCGCCCCGCCCAGGGCGTCCTGCTCAACTTCGAGGTGACCGACGTCGACGCCGAGTACGCCCGGCTCGTGGACGGACTCGGCCTGAAGCCCGAACTCGCCCTGCGCAGCGAGGACTTCGGGCAGCGGCACTTCATCGTCGCCGCCCCAGACGGTGTGCTCATCGACGTCATCACACCCATCGCCCCCACCGCCGAGTACGCCACCGCCTACACGGAGCGCCCCGGCACCTGAGGACGGGCAGCCCGCTCCCGGGTCAGGAGGCGGGCTGCTCCGCGGGCGCGACAGGGGTCTTCGCAGGCTCCCCGGCCGGATCCTCGGCCGCGCCCGCGGGAGGGCTCTTGATGACGACAGCCACGAGCACGGCCGTCCCGAGTGCCAGCAGCGCGCCGATGACACCTATGACGTTCATTCCTTCGGTGAACGCGGCCCGGCCCGAGTCGACGAACGCCGCGGCCACGTCCGAGGACAGGCCCTTCGCCGCCTCCAGCGCCACGGCGAGAGTGTCACCGGCACCGTCCGGGACCTGGGCGGGAACGTCCACCTGACTGCGGTACACAGCAGTGCCGACGCTGCCGAGGATCGCCACTCCGAGCGCCATGCCCAGCTCGGTGCTGGTCTCCGAGATGGCCGCGGCGGACCCGGCCTGCTCGGGCGGCGCCGATCCGACCACGATGTCGGTGCCCAGCGCGATGAGCGGGCCGCCGCCGGCGTACACGAGGGCGAAGCCGGTCACGACCTGCGCGATCCCGGACGTGCTGTCCGCGAGGGCCAGCATGACGTGGCCCAGCGCCGACACGGCCAGGCCGACGGCGACGACGTACGCGGGCCGGAACTTGCTCGCGGCGATCGGGGACACGACGGACGTCACGATCAGCGCGAAGGCCGCGGGCAGCAGGTACAGGCCGGCCTTCATCGGCGACAGCCCGCCGACGAGCTGCAGGTACTGCGTCACGAACAGGTAGGTGCCGCCCGCGACCAGCATGCTCAGCAGCAGCGTCACCAGGGACGTACGGAACGCGGGGTTGCCGAACGGGCGGAAGTCCAGCAGTGGGCTCTCCAGCGTGCGCTGCCGGCGGACGAACACGACACTCACGAGCAGGCCCGCGACGAGGACCAGCAGCGGCAGCGCGGACACCCCGTCTTTGGCGATCTCCTTCAGGCCGTAGATCACCGGCAGGATCGCCGCCAGGGACAGGGCCACGCTGACCAGGTCGACCCGGCCGGCCTGCTCGTCGCGGTACTCCGGCAGCAGCACCGGACCGGCCACCAGCAGCAGCGCCATGATGGGCACGCCGAGCAGGAAGACCGAACCCCACCAGAAGTACTCCAGCATGGCGCCGCCGACCACCGGGCCGAGCGCGATGCCCACGGAGAACATGGTGACCCAGACGGCGATGGCCACCCCGCGCTGCCGGGCGTCACGGAACATGTTGCTGATCAGCGCCAGGGTGGACGGCATCAGGGTGGCACCGGCGATGCCGAGCGCCGCGCGTGCCGCGATCAGCGCGGCCGGGCCGTTGGCGTAGGCGGCGGCCACCGAGGCGACACCGAAGGCGGCGGCGCCGGTCAGCAGCAGCCTCCGGCGGCCGATGCGGTCGCCCAGCGTGCCCATGGTCACCAGGAAGCCGGCGATCAGGAAGCCGTAGACGTCGATGATCCACAGCATCTGGGAGGCCGAGGGGTTCAGGCCCTCACTGATGTGCGGGACCGCCAGGTGCAGCACGCTCACGTCGATCGACAGCAGCAGCGTGGGAAGCGCCAGCACGGCCAGGCCCAGCCACTCCCGTGGTCCGGCCTGGCGGGGGGCATCGGTGATGGTGCTCAACTTGTCTCCTTCAAGGGGTACTTCAAGGGGTACTTCGCATCGCCGCCCGGAGCGGATGCCGGGTGGCGGGACGGACGAGGGACCTGGCCCTCGTACGGGGGGCCCGTGTGCGGTTCACCGGGGCGGCCGGCCACGAGGCGGTGGGCGACGGCCGCGGCGTGCGCGGGCTCGTAGAGGTAGAAATGGCCGCCGGTGAACATCAGTCGGCTGAAGCCGCCGGTCGTCTCCAGGGACCACAGGTGCAGCCGTTCGGCGACGACGACGGGGTCGTCGACGGCCCCGAGCGCCAGGATGGGCACGCCGGTGCCCGACAGGGGCCGCTCATACCGCTCCATCGCCTCCAGGTCCGCGCGGATGGCGCGCAGCGACGGCTGGACGAGGTCGGCCCGGTTCATCAGCTGCGGCGACATGCCGCCGATGTCCAGCAGGTGCTCCAGCAGCTCGGCGTCGCTCCTGAGGTGGCCGAAAGGCGGCTCGCCGGGGAAGCACGGGGGCTGACGCGCCGAGACGGCCAGCAGTCCCGGCGCGAGGCCCTTCTGCTCCATCGCCCGGGTGAGTTCGTACGCCAGCACGCTGCCGAAGCTGTGCCCGATGACCGCGTACGGC
>NZ_JBSGZO010000601.1:0-4549 GCF_053611045.1 Streptomyces sp. NPDC054841
CTCCGGGCCCACCCGCGTTTCCCCCTCCGGGCCCACCCACGTTTCCCCCTCCGAGCCCACCCACGTTTCCCCTCACCTCGCGGGCGGGGCCAGGCCCCGCCGGGGTGTCCCTCCGCGCCGCAGGCTGCCCCGTACGACCGCGCCCGACTTCAGCCCACCCCTGACGATCTCTCCGCAGGGCGCGGGCGTACGCTGTATGGCTGTCATGCCGCCCCTGCCGCTCCCCTGCGACGTCGCGGCGTTGTCATCAAGGGGGGAGTCCAGGTGCTTGAGAGTGTGGGGTCGCTGACCGGCAGCCCGTGGATCTATGCCGTCGTGGCCGTCTCCGTACTCCTGGACGTCTTCGTGCCCGTGCTGCCCAGCGGTGTGCTGGTGATCACGGCCGCGACGGCGGCCGCAGCCGGATCGACGGCCGCGGGATCGACGACGGTCGCCGAGGCCGCCGGCCAGGTGCCCCAGGAGGTGCCCTCACTGCTGGTGCTGCTGCTCTGCGCGACGACCGCGTCCGTGCTCGGCGACCTCGTCGCCTACCGGCTGGCCTGGCGCGGCGGCGACCGGCTGGACCGGGCGATCGCGCGCTCCCGCCGGCTGACCAGGGCGCAGCAACGTCTCGGCACCGCCCTCAGCCGTGGCGGCGGCATGCTGGTCGTCATCGCCCGCTTCGCCCCCGCGGGCCGCTCGGTCGTCTCCCTGGGCGCGGGCGCGTCGCGCCGCAAGGTGAGGGAGTTCCTGCCCTGGTCGGCTCTCGCGGGCGTGGCCTGGGCGGGCTACAGCGTCGGCCTCGGCTACTTCGGCGGCCAGTGGCTCGGTGCGACTTGGGTGGGCGTGGCGGTGTCCGTCCTCGCCCTCTTCGCCGCGGGGTCCCTCGCGGCTTACGTCATGCGGCGTCCGGCGCCGGAACCGGCATAGCCTTCCTGGCCGCACTCCCGCCGCCACGCACCTCCAGCCCGTCGAGGAGCTTGCGGGTCGACTCCGCTATCTCGTCCACGGCCCGGTCGAACACCTCCTGGTTGTGCGCGGCGGGCGCCCGGAACCCGGACACCTTCCGTACGAACTGCAGGGCTGCGGCCCTGATGTCCTCCTCGGTGGCTTCTTCGGGGAGGACGGGCGGTCGGAGAGTCTTGATGCTGCGGCACATGTCTCCAGTGTGGGCCACGCCACCGACAACGCGCCCCGGTCGGCGTGTGTTCGCCACGCACGCCTCACGCGCGCCGTGAGTGCGTCACGCGGCGTCGGCGATCCCAGCGCCCGAGGTGCCCGGAGCCGCACCGACACCCGCACTCACACTCGCACCCGCGCCCACACCCGGTGCCTCACCCGCACCCGCAGCTACACCCGCAGTCACACCCGCACCCAGGATCACATCCGCGTCCGTCCTCGCGTCCGCCTCCGCCCCGACCGCCGCTGCCCACTCCACGAGCAGCTGCTGGTACCGGGCCTCGTCCACGGCGGACAACCGCGCCCCGGACCGCGCCCACAGTGCGCGAATCTCCGCATTCACCACAGCAGCGGACCGTACGGAACCAAGCTCGCGAAGGGTTGGGGACATGGTCACAAGGTTACGGGCCCGGACTGACAACGGTGACCCACTGACGTGCCCCGGTGACGGATACCACTTACGCGGATGCCAGGTTCATATGCCACATATGGCGTCCGTCACATGCCCCAACACCCGGACCGCTGCCCAGAGTTTGCGCAAAGAGTGATGACTCCGCAGCCACTCCGGACGGGCCGCAGGTAGTCCGACGTGACTCGCGAGTACACCAGGGGTGGCGGGTACCGGAGATCCTCAACTGCAAACGTATGCACCGAGTTTCTGTAACCGCCTGGTCGCTGTCCGCCAGATATTCGTTGTCAGACGTCTCCACGTTTCGCGGTGCGGAACCGCTTTGCTGTCCGCACGAGCAATGACGCTCCAGGCACCGGGGCGTGCGAAAGCAGCGGGGATCCGAGTGCCGACCGACAGCGAACGTAAGGACAGCACCGAAGTGAAGTTCGACGAAGCCGCCCTCGTGCTGGCCATCGCGGCCGCCGCGAGAGCGTACGCGCCCGATGTCCGGGCGTTCACGCGGCGCCTGCTCGGCGCGGGTGTACGTGTCGGAGCCGCCAGCCTGATCGAACAGCGCCACCCCACCTGCCCGCCGGCACTCCCCGATGCCGACGGGCCCGACGAAGAAGGCCGCTCATGAGCGGCCGGCAGCCCAAGGATGTGAACAGGCGGGCGATGCAGGGACTCGTCAATTCCATGCCACCGCCCTTCCGGGCGTTCCACACCCAGTACCACCAGCCGTACTTCGAGTACGCGCGCATCCAACTGGGCGACTGGGACGCCGCTGACGAACTCGTCCACGGCACCTTCCTCTACCTGGCCTTCAACTGGCAGCACTTCACCCGTCAGGGCAGCTTCGAGGCCGACGCCTGGGCCCTGCACAAGGAGCGGGTGGCCACCGAACTGACAGTGACGGGCCGCCCGCCCGCAGGCCCCGAAACGCTGGCCTTCGCCCGTGCGATACGTGCCGCCACGGATGCCGTCATGGGCACCTTCCGCGAACACTTCCGGGCACAGGTCGACGAACTCGAGCACAGCATCGGTCTCTACCGCGCCATGACCCACCTTCCCGAGCGACAGTTCGACGTGGTCCTCCTGCGCTATGCGCTGGGCTACACGACGAAACACACCGCCTCGGTCATGGGCATCACTCCGGCCACGGTGCGCACGCTGCGCTGCAGCGCCAAGCGGCGACTGGCGGCCGAACTCGATCTGGACATGGAAGTGGACATCGACGATGAGGAGTGAGAGCCCTATGTCACGCCGGCCGCTCGGTGTCGAGGAGGCCCTCTCCAGAGCCAGGGTCTTCGAGGGCGACTACTCGAAGGAACAACTGGAGGCATCGCGCCGGCGACTCGCGCACGATCTCGCCGAGGCCCGCTGGACGCAGATGTTCACGGGCGGCGCCTCCCCGTGGGGCCGCCCCACTGCGACGCTCCACCAGCAGGCCCGGGACGGACTGTGGTCGCTGTCCCAGAACGTCATCACGAACGACGAGGCCGCCGGCTACATCGCCCGCTTCGAGGACGACCGCGACCCGGGCGGGGCCCTCGCCTTCGCCTGCCTGCTGGACCTGGCCGACGCGGAGGAAGGCGCCCAGTTCTGGTGGCAGTTCGCCGCCGGAGCGGGGAACGCGACGAGCGCGCTGTGTCTGTACCTGCTGCATCTGCGCCGGGGCGAACTGCGGGACGCCCAGCACTGGGCGGCGCAGATTCCCGTGCTGGAGACGGGCACCCAGGACCAGTTCAGACCCGTGCCCCACGAGGCGGTCGACCCGGGCGCCCCGCCCTCCGGCATCACGGTGCGCTTCGAGGCGGCGGGAGACGCCGCGTTCGTACCCGAGGACGCCGTCAGGGACACCGTCGACCACCTGGACGTCGACGAACTCGACGACTTCGGCACCATCCCGCGCCCGAGCGCGGCGCTGGCGGGCCGGGTGAAGGACCTGGTCACGGTTGCCCGCTGACATCCGAGGGCCCCGGACCACGGGGCCCTCGGGTGGGTCGTGGGTCCACCGCGAGCGCGGTCGGTACGGGCCGCGGAGTGTGACGCTCGGGCGCTACCAGCCGCGGACTGTGACGCTCAGGGTGCTACCGACCGTGACCGGCAGGCGCCAGAGCGTCAGGCGTCAGGCATCAGGCATCAGGCATCAGGCATCAGGCATCAGGCATCAGGCATCAGGCATCAGGCATCAAGGGTCGGCGTCAGGGGGCTTCCCCGGCCGTGCACGCACCGTCTCGGCTACCTTGGCGACCGTGACCCAGCCCTGGCACCCGACGGCCCCCGGAGTCCTCCGCCTGCCCTCCGGCCGGCTCGTACGGGGCCGCGCCCTGCGCCGCCCGCTCCCGCCCCGCCCCCCACCCACGTACGCCCTTCATCTGCTGGGCGGACAGCCCCCTGAGTTCTCCTGGGAATCCCGCTGGCTCCGCTGGCCGGACTTCCGTCTCCCCAGCGATCCCGCCCACGCCCGAGCCGTCCTGCACGACGCCTGGACCCGCTCCGCCACCGACCGCGTCGAGATCGCCTGCGGAGGCGGCCGAGGCCGCACGGGCACGGCCCTGGCCTGCCTCGCCGTTCTCGACGGCGTCCCGTCCGCCGAGGCGGTGGCCTTCGTACGCCTCCACTACGACCGGCGTGCCGTCGAGACCCCTTGGCAGCGGCGGTACGTTCGCCGCTTTCCGGCCGTCCCGTAGCCGCACCCGTCGTGGCCCGTGCATCCTTTACCGGCAAACCGGTCGAAAATTGTATTTAAGCGTCGCTATCGGACGCCTGGAGGGTTACTCTGATAAATAAGACCTGCGGGATGAGCGAGGGAGTTCAACCGGAGTAGCCGACTTCGGCGGAAGGGTTTGGTTCCGCTGTGGCCGACGTCGACGGTCGGGCTGAGAGGCTGAAAGGTCGCAGGACCGGACCGGACGGCGACCCCCACTACCTGATTCGGGTAATGCCGACGAAGGGAGCCCGTCTCGTAGGTCGCTCATGTGCGTGTGTATGTCGAAG
>NZ_JBSGZO010000602.1:0-4541 GCF_053611045.1 Streptomyces sp. NPDC054841
GTCCGTCCCATCGCGGAGACCGGACCGGTCGCCGACCGGGCCATGCGTGCCCGCGGGCTCAGCTCTTGCGGTGCCCTATCAGCCGCGGCTTCGGCTCCAGACCGTCCAGGCCGTGCCACGCAAGATTCACCAGATGCGCCGCGACCTCCGCCTTCTTCGGCTTGCGGGCGTCCAGCCACCACTGGCCGGTCAGCGCGACCATCCCCACCAGTGCCTGCGCGTACAGCGGAGCCAGCTTCGGATCGAAGCCGCGGGCCTTGAACTCCAGGCCCAGGATGTCCTCGACCTGCGTGGCGATATCGCTGATCAGCGAAGCGAACGTGCCCGTGGACTGGGCCACCGGCGAGTCGCGGACCAGGATGCGGAACCCGTCCGTGTACGTCTCGATGTAGTCGAGCAGGGCGAACGCCGCCTGCTCCAGCAGCTCACGCGGATGACCCGCGGTCAGGGCCCCGGTCACCATGTCGAGCAGCTGCCGCATCTCCCGGTCCACCACGACGGCGTACAGGCCCTCCTTGCCGCCGAAGTGTTCGTACACCACCGGCTTGGAGACCCCGGCCTTCGCCGCGATCTCCTCCACCGATGTGCCCTCGAAGCCCTTCTCCGCGAAGAGCGTGCGGCCGATGTCGAGCAGTTGCTGGCGGCGCTCCGCCCCGGTCATCCGGACCCTGCGCCCGCGCCGGGGCCTGTCGCTGCTGCTGCTACTGCCGTCGATCGCCACGTCCTCAATCATGCCGCCTCCGCGGCCTCCGTCCTGCGCCGGGCGTCGATCCGGTCCGCGCTCGGCCAGCGCACGTCGTACGCCCATCCCGCCAGCTCGAACCAGCGGATCAGCCGGGCGCTGGAGTCGATCTGCCCACGCATCACTCCGTGCCGCGCGCTCGTCGGATCCGCGTGGTGCAGGTTGTGCCAGGACTCGCCGCACGACAGCACCGCCAGCCACCACACGTTGCCCGAGCGGTCGCGCGACTTGAAGGGGCGCTTGCCCACGGCGTGGCAGATCGAGTTGATCGACCATGTGACGTGGTGCAGCAGCGCGACCCGGACCAGCGAGCCCCAGAAGAACGCCGTGAACGCGCCCCACCAGGACATCGTCACCAGACCGCCGACCAGCGGCGGGATCGCCAGCGAGACGATCGTCCAGTAGACGAAATGGCGGGAGACCGCCCGGATCGCCGGGTCCTTGATCAGATCCGGCGCGTACTTCTGCTGCGGCGTCTGCTCCTCGTCGAACAGCCAGCCGATGTGCGCCCACCACAGGCCCTTCATCAGCGCCGGGACCGTCTCGCCGAAGCGCCACGGCGAATGCGGGTCACCCTCGGCGTCCGAGAACTTGTGGTGCTTGCGATGATCCGCCACCCAGCGGACCAGTGGGCCCTCCACGGCCAGCGAGCCCATGACCGCGAGCGCGATCCGCAGCGGACGCTTCGCCTTGAAGGAGCCATGCGTGAAATAGCGGTGGAAACCGATCGTGATGCCGTGGCACCCGATGAAGTACATCGCCACCATCAGGCCGAGGTCGAGCCAGCTCACGCCCCAGCCCCAGGCCAGCGGCACCGCCGCGAGCAGGGCGAGGAAGGGCACCGTGATGAACAGCAGCAGGGCGATCTGCTCGATCGAACGCTTCTTGTCGCCGCCGAGCGTGGCGGAGGGCAGGTCGGATGGTGACGGCTTCCGGGCGTCGTCGATCACATCGGGGCTTGTGGTCATGGGGTGTCCCCTGTGGGGTGAGAGGTGTGTCCGATCCGTAGGCTACGGATCCGTAACCTACGGCGTCGTAAGTATGGCAGTGTGAAGCCTCGCGGCAAGAGGGGCGTGGACAACGGCGCGTGAACGGACACCTATCCTGGGTGTCGTCGGACAGCGCGGTCCGCAAGCCTCCAGAAAAACCTCCAGACGTGCTGAAACACTGCAAGGAGCCGCACCTGTGAGCAGTGCCGACCAGACCTCATCCGCCAGCGCGGAGCTGCGCTCCGACATCCGCCGACTGGGCGATCTCCTGGGCGAAACCCTCGTACGGCAAGAAGGACCCGAGCTCCTGGAGCTCGTAGAACGCGTTCGGGCCCTCACCCGTACGGACGGCGAAGCTGCCGCCGCGCTGCTGGGAGACACCGACCTGGAGACCGCCGCGAAGCTCGTTCGTGCGTTCTCCACCTATTTCCATCTTGCCAACGTCACCGAGCAGGTGCACCGCGGACGCGAGCTGCGCGAGCGCCGCGCCGCCGAGGGCGGACTGCTCTCCCGCACCGCCGACATGCTCAAGGACGCCGACCCCGAGCATCTGCGCGAGACGGTCCGGCACCTGAACGTCCGGCCCGTGTTCACGGCGCACCCCACCGAGGCCGCGCGCCGGTCCGTACTGAACAAGCTCCGGCGCATCGCCGAGCTGCTGGAGACCCCGGTCATCGCAGGCGACCGGCGCCGGCACGACCTGCGGCTCGCCGAGAACATCGACCTCGTCTGGCAGACCGACGAGCTCCGCGTCGTGCGCCCCGAACCCGCGGACGAGGCCCGCAACGCCATCTACTACCTCGACGAGCTGCACGCGGGCGCCGTCGGCGACGTCCTGGAGGACCTCGCCGCCGAGCTGGAGCGCGTCGGCGTCGAGCTGCCGCCCGGCACCCGGCCCCTCACCTTCGGCACCTGGATCGGCGGCGACCGCGACGGCAACCCCAACGTCACCCCGGACGTCACCCGTGAGGTGCTGATCCTCCAGCACGAGCACGGCATCACCGACGCCCTGGAAGCCATCGACTCGCTGCGCGGACTGCTGTCCAACTCGATCCGGTACGCAGGAGCCACCGAGGAACTCCTCGGCTCCCTCCAGAGCGACCTGGAGTGCCTCCCCGAGATCAGCCCCCGCTACAAGCGCCTCAACGCAGAAGAGCCGTACCGCCTCAAGGCCACCTGCATCCGCCAGAAGCTCGTCAACACGCGCAAGCGCCTCGCCAAGGGCACGGCCCACGAGAACGGCCGCGACTACCTCGGCACGGCCGAGCTCCTCCACGACCTGGAACTGATCCAGACGTCACTGCGCGAGCACCGCGGCGGACTGTTCGCCGACGGCCGCCTCGACCGTACGATCCGCACGCTCGCCGCCTTCGGACTGCAGCTCGCGACGATGGACGTACGCGAGCACGCCGACGCCCACCACCACGCGCTCGGCCAGCTCTTCGACCGGCTCGGCGAGGAGTCCTGGCGCTACGCCGACATGCCCCGCGACTACCGGCAGAAGCTGCTCGCCAAGGAGCTCCGTTCGCGGCGGCCGCTCGCCCCGACGCCCGCGCCGCTGGACGCCGCCGGAGCCAAGACCCTCGGCGTCTTCCACACCGTGAAGGAAGCCTTCGAACGCTTCGGGCCCGAGGTCATCGAGTCGTACATCATCTCGATGTGCCAGGGTGCCGACGATGTCTTCGCGGCCGCCGTGCTCGCCCGCGAGGCCGGGCTGATCGATCTGCACGCCGGCTGGGCGAAGATCGGCATCGTGCCGCTGCTGGAGACCACCGACGAGCTGAAGGCCGCGGACGTCATCCTCGACGGAATGCTGGCCGACCCCTCGTACCGCCGCCTCGTCTCGCTGCGCGGCGACGTCCAGGAGGTCATGCTCGGCTACTCCGACTCCTCCAAGTTCGGCGGCATCACCACCTCGCAGTGGGAGATCCACCGGGCACAGCGGAGGCTGAGGGACGTCGCTCACCGCTACGGAGTCCGCCTGAGGCTGTTCCACGGCCGCGGGGGGACGGTCGGCCGCGGCGGCGGCCCCTCGCACGACGCGATCCTCGCGCAGCCCTGGGGCACGCTGGAGGGCGAGATCAAGGTGACCGAGCAGGGCGAGGTCATCTCCGACAAGTACCTGATCCCGTCCCTGGCCAGGGAGAACCTCGAACTGACCGTCGCCGCCACACTGCAGGCATCCGCCCTGCACACCGCGCCGCGGCAGTCCGACGAGGCGCTCGCACGCTGGGACGCCGCGATGGACACGGTCTCGGACGCGGCACACTCCGCGTACCGGCGCCTCGTGGAGGACCCCGACCTGCCCGCGTACTTCTTCGCCTCCACACCCGTCGACCAGCTCGCCGACCTGCACCTGGGCTCGCGGCCCTCGCGCCGCCCCGACAGCGGGGCGGGCCTGGACGGACTGCGGGCCATCCCGTGGGTCTTCGGCTGGACCCAGTCGCGGCAGATCGTGCCGGGCTGGTTCGGCGTCGGATCCGGGCTGCGGGCCGTGCGCGAGGCGGGGCTCGGCTCCGTCCTGGAGGAGATGTACGAGCAGTGGCACTTCTTCCGGAACTTCATCTCGAACGTGGAGATGACACTCGCCAAGACGGACCTGCGGATCGCCCGGCACTACGTGGACACGCTGGTGCCGGCCGAGCTGAAGCACGTCTTCGGCGACATCGAGGCGGAGCACGAGCTGACAGTGCGTGAGGTGCTGCGGGTCACGGGCGGTGAGCAGCTGCTCGACTCCAACCCGGTGCTTCAGCAGACCTTCGCGATCAGGGACGCGTACCTGGACCCGATCTCCTACCTCCAGGTGGCCC
>NZ_JBSGZO010000603.1:0-4520 GCF_053611045.1 Streptomyces sp. NPDC054841
GGGCTGGTCGCGGCGGCGGCGTACGGCGACCGGATCACCGAACTCGTACGCTCACCCATGTGAGTGATCCCGGCGGGGGAGTTGAGGCGCCGGACACGGGAACGTCGCTTCGGCGGTGCCGGAACGTTCGTACGGACTGGCATTCTTGGCGCGTGACACAGCTGCGTACGGTCCAGGTGCTGGGCGGCGGCAGCGCGGGCAGCAGCGCTCACGTCAGGTCACTGGCCGCGGGGCTGGTGGCGCGGGGAGTGCGGGTGACCGTGTGCGCCCCTGCTCCCGCGGAGCACGACTACGACTTCCTCGGCGCCGGGGCGCACTTCGTGCCCGTCCCACGACGCAGCGACCCGGCGGCGGTCGGGGCGCTGCGCGCGGCGTGCGCCGGAGCGGATGTCGTCCACGCGCACGGGCTCAACGCCGCCGTACGCGCCGCGCTGGCTCTCAGCGGGCAGCGCGTGCCGCTCGTCGTCACCTGGCACACCCGGACGCACGCCGACGGGGCGCGCGGCCAGCTGCTGCGGCTGCTGGAGCGAAGGGCGGTGCGGGCGGCGGCGGTTGTGCTCGGTACCTCGTCCGACCTGGTCGACCGGGCCCGCAGCAGGGGCGCGCGGGACGCCAGGCTCTCACCGGTTTCGGTGCCGGCGCCGCGCCGCCCCGCGGGCGCCCACGAGAACAAGGCGCGGGCCGAACTGGGCGCCGTCGACCGGCCGCTGCTCATGGCGGTGGGCCGGCTCGAACCCGGCCGCGGGTACGGAACCCTGCTGGATGCGTCCCGAGACTGGCTCGGACTCGACCCCGTACCGCTGGTCGCGATCGCGGGAGAGGGCCGCGAGCGGGTGTCGCTGCAGCGGCGCATCGAGGCGGAGGGGCTGCCGGTGCGGCTCATCGGCCGTCGGGACGACATCACCGAACTCCTCGCCGCGGCGGATCTGAGCCTGCTTCCCAGCCGGTGGGAGGCCCGTTCGCTCCTCGCCCAGGAGGCGCTTCGGCTGGGCGTGCCGCTGATCGCGACCCGGGTCGGCGGCATCCCCGAACTCGTCGGCGACGCCGCGGAGCTCGTTCCCTACGGCGACCCCGTGGCCCTCTCCAGCGCCGTCACCAGCCTGCTGGCGGACCCGGACCGCCGCCACCGGCTCGCGGCCGCGGGCCGCGCGCAGGCCGCGACCTGGCCGACGGAGGACGAAACCATCGCCCAGGTCCTGAGCGTCTACGACGAACTCACCCAGCCTCCCCGCCCCGGCCGGGCCTGACGGCGGCACGCTGGGCGCTGATCCCAGGGTCCGCGCCCACGTCAAGGCGCCCCGATCAAGGCGCGCCCGCGTCCAATCACGTCCGATCAAGGCGCGCCCGCGTCAAGGAGCGTGGCGGCGCGCCCTGAGGGCCAGGGACAGTGCCAGGACCGTCTGGGGGTCGTCCAGGTCCGTGCCCAACAGCTCCGAGATACGGGCCAGGCGGTTGTACAGCGTCTGGCGGTTGAGGTGGAGTTCGCGTGCCGTTTCCGCCTTGCGGCCCGCATGGGCCAGATACGTCTCCAAGGTGGGCAGCAGGGGCGGGCGGGACGTGCGGTCGTGGTCCCGGAGGGGGCCGATCGCGCGGTCCACGAAGGCCGCCAGGTCGGGGTGGTCCCGCAGCCGCCACAGAAGGAGGTCGATGTCGAGGCGGCGTGCGTCGTACCAGGGGCGGTCGGAGAGGCCCTGCGCCGCCGTCGCGGTCTCGGCCGCGTGCCGCAGGCCGGCCGACGCCGCCGCCCAGCCGCCCGCCACGCCGACGACGACCACCGGAGGGTGCGCCCCGGCGCGTTCGAGGCCCGCGCGCTGCAGCCCCGCGTGCAGCGCCGCGGCGACCCGGTCCGCCACCGCCGTACGTTCCGACTCCGAACGCAGCCCGAGCAGCAGCGGGATACGGCCCTCCACGGGTCGTACACCCAGCAGGACGGGTACGCCGACGGACGACAGCTCTTCGAGCACCGCGCGGGCCAGCAGCGACCAGTTGCCCGACGGGGACAGCTCCGGGGCCAGCCGCATCACCATGGGCAGCAGCGGACCGTCGCCCGGTTTGAAGCCCAGGACCTTCGCCTGGTCCGGCGCGTCCTCCGCCGAGATCCGCCCCTCGGCGAGGTCCGTGAGGAAGTCGCCCCGGCCGCGCGCCGCCAGCTCCTCCTCCTGTCGGGCTTGCATGAGGACCACCGCGAGCACCCCCGCCGCCCGTTCCGCGGCCATCCGGTGCACCGGAAACAAGGGGGACGAAACGGCGAGCAGGACGAGACGGGCCCGTACCGCACCGGCGCCGTGGCCCCCGCCCGGCACGTCCACCAGCACCGTCCCCGCCGGCGGGCCGGCCTCCCGCGCCGCGCGCTGGCCGCGCAGCCCGTCCCAGACCTGCAGCGGATCGGCGGCGGCAGGCCCGGACTCGCTGTCGGCCGCGTACAGAAGCTGTCCGTCCGGGGTCTCCAGGAAGACCGGATTGGCCGTGAAGTCCGCGAGGATCCTGAGCACTTGGGGGATTCCGCCGCCCCCGAGCAGCGCCTCCGTACACCGCCGGTGCACCTCTTCGGCCTGCTGCAGCAGTGCGTAGTGCCCATTGACGATCTCGGTGTGGACCTCCTCCGTCACCGAGACGAACGGCACCTCGCGGTGCAGCTGGATCAGGGGCAGCCCCGCGGACTTCGCCGCCTCGACGATGGTCGCGGGCAGCCGGGTGAAGCGGGGGCCCAGCTCCACCACCAGCGCCGCGATCCCGCGCTCGGCGAGCCGCCGTACGAAGGCGCGCTGTTCGGCGGGCCGGGTGCCCAGGCCGAGACCGGTGGTGAGCAGCAGCTCACCACCCTTGAGCAGCGATGCGATGTTCGGCACCTCGCCGGCGTGCACCCAGCGGACCGTGCGGTTCAGCCGGTCGGCGCCTGCCACGACCTCCGGGAGCCCGCCGCGGAGCCCGGGCAGCTCAAGCGCCCGCTGCACGGTGATTCCGCCCTGTGTTTCCATTGCCGGGACGCTACCTGCGTGAAAGTTCGAAGGACAACTGTCATCTCGGCTTGATGTTGTGGTTCAGCCTGAACACGTTCTCCGGGTCGTACTGTGCCTTGACCGCGGAGAGCCGCCGGTAGTTGTCGGCGCCGTAGCCGGCCACCACCCGCTCCTCGCCCTCGTCGCCGATGAAGTTGAGGTACACCTGTCCGATGGACCAGGGCGCGACATCCCTCCGCGCGTCACGGACCCACTGCCTGCCCCGCGTGTCGTCGGCGGGGCTGTCCCAGATCCCGAAGGGGTGGGAGACCCACTCGGCGCTCCGCCAGGGCACCGGATAGGCGGAGTCGCCGCGAGCCAGCGCGCCGCCCATCGGGAAGAGGATGTGCTGCGAATTCGACGGCACGATCATGCTCTCCGCACGGGCGCAGAAGATGTCCACGGCCTCCTGCGGCAAGGCCTGGAGATACTCCGCCGACCAGTAGTTCCGCAGGCCCGGCGGATCGTCGATCATGCACTGGAGTTCCGCGTACGGGAGCTCTGTGATGACCTCCGCCTCGTGTCCGAGGCGGAGCAGCGGCCCGGCTCCCCGGCGCAGTTCGGACTCCGGGCCCGCGTAGGTGATCAGCACCAGGCACACCGGCTTGTTCACCAGGTGCTCGGGCATGAAGTCCTCGGGCGGGCCGGTGAGATAGATGAATCCCCCGCCGACCTCGTCCGGCGCGGACTCCAGCACGTCCCGGTAGACGGGAAGCACCTTGGCCCCCTTCGCCGCCGGGAAGAAGAGGAAGGCGACGGACATCTCCGGCAGCGGGTGCAGCCTCAGCGTCATCGACGTGGCCACACCGAAGTTGCCGCCGCCGCCGTGGAGCGCCCAGAACAGCTCGGGGTTCTCGTCCTCGTCGACGTGCAGTTCGGTCCCGTCGGCCGTCACCAGATCGACGGCGACGAGGTTGTCGCAGGCCAGGCCGAACTTCCGCTCCAGCCACCCCGAGCCGCCGCCCAGCGTGAAGCCGCCCACCCCGGTGGTGGAGGCCCGGCCGCCGGTGACCGCCAAGGCGAACGGCTGGGTGGCCCGGTCCAGATGGCTCATGGTGGCTCCGCCGCCGATACGCGCCGTACGGGCGTCCGGGTCGACCGTGACCGCGTGCATCCTGCGCAGATCGACGACGAGACCGCCATCGGTGGTCGCGAGACCGGCGACGCTGTGGCCGCCGCCGCGGACGGCCAGCTCCAGCTCGTTCTCCCGGCCGAAGCGCACCGCCGCGGCCACGTCCGCCGCCGACTCGCACTGGGCGATCACCGCGGGCCGCCGGTCGATCATCGCGTTGAAGAGCTTGCGGGCCTCGTCGTATCCCGCGTCGCCCGGGGCGATGACATCGCCGGCGAGGGTTTCGCGCAGTCCTTTCAGGGCCGCTTCCGCGAGAGGCTGGGGTGCCATGACGGCCCCCTTCCGGGATGCGAACGGGACTCTCCCATCGTAAGGACGTGCCCCGTGGCACGCGCCCCGGACAGCCGCCTGTGGGTTCCGCTCTTCGCCGTCCTCCGGCTGCGCTGTGA
>NZ_JBSGZO010000604.1:0-4518 GCF_053611045.1 Streptomyces sp. NPDC054841
GCCAGAGGCCCGGCACTGGGACGCGCTGGTGCTCAACTGCTCAACTGCTCAACGCGTACGGACCGGCGTCAGCCGCCCAGCCCGTCCGCGGCCTTCTTGATGTCCGCCGCGAAGGCGCTCACCTCGGTGTAGACACCGGGCTTGCCCGGGCGCGCACAGCCCTCGCCCCAGCTCACGATGCCGACCTGGATCCAGGCTCCCGCGTCGTCCTTGCGGAACATGGGGCCGCCGGAGTCACCCTGGCAGGTGTCGACGCCGCCGGTGTCCAGGATCCCGGCACAGAGCTCCTCGCCGGGGGTCAGCTGGTCGCCGTACGCCTTCTGGCAGGTGGCGTCGTCGATGGCCGGGACCTTGGCCTTGAGCAGATAGCGCTGCTGGTCGCCGCCTTCCTTGTCCGCGCCCCAGCCGGCGATGTCGAATTCGCCGGTGTTGAACTTGTCGTCCGCGGCGATCGGCAGGGTCGGCAGATCGATCGGCTTCTCGAGCTTGATCAGCGCCCAGTCCTTGCCCTTGCCGTTGTAGCCGGGCGCCTGGAGGACCTCGGTGGACTTCACGCTGATCGCGTTGGAGTCCTCCAGGTCGGCGACGCCCGCCGTGGCGGTGATGCCGGTGTTCGGGCCACTGCCGTCGACGCAGTGGGCGGCGGTCAGAACGATGTCCTTGGCGTACAGTGCGCCGCCACAGCCCATGGACAGCCGGACCATGAACGGGAATTCACCCTGATCGGCCTTGGTCCCGCCGACGACCTTCGTGCCTATCTCACCGCGTGGGGTCGGTGCGGAGGCTGCGTTGGCCGCGCCGGGCTGGAGGCTGAAGGCGGCCAGGGCGACGGCACCGATCGCGGTGGTCGTCCTGAGGTGCTTCAGGTAGCTCTTCAATGGACTTCCTCTCGTGGGGGGTATGCGTCAATGACGGGCCCATGCCAACCCCGGAATCGGAAGTCACCACCGAACGAAGTGCGTCGGAAAACGGCAGCACACTGCAAGGCGTCCGAACCCAGTGGGGGATGAGTCCGCAAAGCGCCCTGCGATTATGTGGAACAGGAGACCGGGGTGACAAGGGTGCACAATCCCCCAACTCCCCTTCGGGCTATGAGCCGTTGGGTCCATATCGACCCATCCCAACCACTATTGCCATGCGCTGTTACACGAGTGATACGCAATCTCCGGAGAGCTGTGTCGTTGGCTCAATCCGCGCGGAATCCAGCGGCGCGAGTGCGGTAATCCAGCCAGAATTGCGTGCCGAACAGCCAAGGCCGGCAGCCTTCGGACCGCCGTCATCCAAGTGTTGGGCCTGTCCAGGGCCGGGCATGGAACGAGCGTCGAACGGGCCTCACTTCGGCCGCTGCCGGAGGAACTGTTCGGAGCCGGCCGACTGTTCACACCGCGCGCTGACCGCCCCGGTGGCATTCGCTTTCAGTAGTACTCGCCCATCATGCGGCCAGTCGGTATTGCCCCGTGGAGCCCCTCGACAACGACGAACAAGTTCAGGACGGACCAGAAGCGGTGCTTCGGTCGATCAGGTAGCTCGCGCGCCCGTCGTCGTCGAGCTCGAACGGCCCCTCGGGAATGATGCAGAACTCATTCCCCTCGGGGTCGGCCATGACGAGGAAGCCTCCCGCCGCATACTGCTGGAGCAGCCGGCCGCCCAACGCCTCGACCCGTTCCTGCTCGGCAGCCGGGTCCGGCGAGGCGACGTCGAAGTGGATACGGTTCTTGCCGGCCTTTGGCTCGGCGACCTTCTGGAAGCCCATTCCCGGGCCGTCGCCACGCGCGAGCCAGACGTACGGACCTGTCCTCGCCGCAATGGCTCTTCCGAGGAGCTGAGCCCAGAACGAGGCCAGTCGCTCCGGATCGCCGCAGTCGACGATGAGGTCCTTGATGGTCAGGTGGGTGCCAGGCATTCCCGGATATTCCCAGATCGGCGCTGCCCGGCCGGAACCAGGTGGCCCGGAGGCGGCCGGATGCCGGCGCCGCCTGCCGTGCGGTTTGCGTGGCACGCGCCTGTCGCCTCCGTTCCTTCGGCCACTGATCACGGCACAGTGGAGGCATGAACGCAGACAACAGGAACATTCTGGCCCGAGCGGGCGTGGCGACCAGACTGCCGGCCCAGGATCTGGACCGGGCGCGGCGCTTCTACTCCGAGCAGCTCGGGCTGGAGCCCGTCGATGAACGGCCCGGTGGGCTGCTGTATCGGTGCGGAGGCGTGGAGTTCGTCCTGTTCCGGTCGGCGGGAGCCTCGCCCGGCACGTTCACTCAGATGGCGTGGCAGGTCGACGACATCGAGGCAGTCGTGTCGGAACTCAGACGGCGCGGCGTGGTGTTCGAGGATGTCGACCTCCCCGGGCTGCTGGGCGGCATGCGAACGAGGGACGGGATCGCCGAGATCGAGGGGAACTACCCGAGCAAGGGCGCGCGGGGTGAACGCGGCGCCTGGTTCCGTGACAGCGAGGGGAACATGCTGGGCATCGGCCAGCCGGTCGTCTGAGGAGCACGCGCCCGATCGCGCGCCCGGAACCGCCGCGGCGGCCAGGAAGCGAGCTTCGGTGCTTCAGTTGGCGAGCTTCGCCGACTGAAGCGTTCAGCGTTCAGCGTTCAGCGTTCAGCGTTCAGCGTTCAGCGTTCAGCGAGACTGTGCCACCAGGCCCATCTCGTAGGCGATGATGACGAGGTGGACTCGGTCGCGGGCGTCGAGTTTGGTGAGCAGGCGTCCCATGTGTGCCTTGGCTGTGGCCACGCTGATGCAGAGCTGGGCGGCGATCTCGCTGTTGGTCATGCCGCGTCCGACGAGGGTCAGTACCTCGCGTTCCCGCTCGGTGATCTTCCCGACTGGTCGTGGAGAAGGGGCTGGTTCGGGGCGGGCGGCGAACTCTGCGATCAGGCGGCGCGTGACGCTCGGTGCGATCAGGGCGTCTCCGGCGGCGACCACGCGGATCGCCGCGAGGATGTCGTCCAGTGCCATGTCCTTGACGAGGAACCCGCTCGCACCCGCTCGGAGCGCGCCATAGATGTACTCGTCATCGTCGAACGTGGTGAGGACGAGGACGCGCGTCGCCCCAGCGGATGCCGTAATCATCCCGGTGGCCTCGATGCCGTCCATGCCGGGCATGCGGATGTCCATCACTGCCACGTCGGGCTCGGTGTCCCGGACCAACTGGACCGCTTCGGCGCCGGTTCCTGCCTCTCCCACGACGTCGATACCGGGAGCGTCGGCCATCAAAACGCGCAGGCCGTTGCGGACCAGCGGCTGGTCATCGGCGAGAACGACGCGGACCGTCATCAGATGTGTACTCCTTCGGAGAGGGGGAGCCGGGCCGCCACGCGAAAGCCGCCCTCGGGCCCCGGCCCGGCGGTGAACTGGCCGCGTAGCAGGGTGACGCGTTCCCTCATTCCGGTGATGCCGTATCCGGTGCCGGAGGTGAGGCCGCCGCGGCCGTCGTCAGCGACCTCGATGGTCAGTTCGCCGTCTTGGCAGCCGATGGAGACGCGGCAGTCGGGGGTGTCCGCGTGGCGTACGACGTTGGTGAGGGCCTCCTGGACGATGCGGAAGGCGGCCAGATCGATATCGGCGGGCAGGGGCCGTCGCTCTCCGAGCCACCGCACGTCGACCCGGACACCAGCGTCCCTCGTCGATGCGGCCAGGCGGTCGAGGTCGGCCAGCCCTGGGGCCGGTTCGCGCGGTGCGGCCCCGGGTTCGGGCCCCGGTTCGGTGCGGCGCAGTGCGCCGAGGGTGCGCCGCAGTCCGGCGAGGGTTTCTCTGCTGGTGGCTTCGATGGTGGTGAGGGCCTTGCGGGCCTCGTCCGGCTGGGTGTCGATGACCCGGCTGCCCACGCCTGCCTGGATGGCGATGACACCGATACTGTGCGCGATCATGTCGTGCAACTCGCGGGCTATCCGAAGCCGTTCGGCGGTGACGGCCTGGGCAGCGGTCTGTGAGCGCAGTGCCGCGGCGTGCTCGCGACGTTCGCGGACCGAATGACCGGTCATCCAGGCGGCGGCGAGCGCGACAACGAGGACCACGACCGTGCGGGCGAAGCCGTCCTGCCCGGTCCCGAGGCGTGCGGCGACGGCGACCTGTACGCCGAGCGTCATGACGGCAGCGGTGACCGCGATATGGCGAGGCCGGGTGGCCACGATGTACCCGACGGCGAGGTCGTTCGCCAGGACCAGCAGATACACGACCTGCCAGAAAGGACTTGTCGTCGCCGTGGCATACGTACCGAGCACCATCAGCGTCAGGGCCGGAAGCGGACGGCGGCGCAGCAACCCGAGAGGCAGGACCGTCACCGCGGCCACCAGGGCGAACGGCAAGCCTGGGGAGTCGGAGGGTGTGCCGCGTGCCGCGAAGAACAGCGTGAACGGGTAGGCGATCGCCCCGCACCAGACCAGGACCGCCCGCGCGACCGGCCGCAGATGCCAGGACAGCAGGGGACGCGGCTTGGCGGACATGAGGCGATCGTAGCCGTCTGACCTGCGGCGGGACATTGGCCCGTGGGCGTACGCCCACGGGCTGCAAGCC
>NZ_JBSGZO010000605.1:0-4509 GCF_053611045.1 Streptomyces sp. NPDC054841
CCTTGCTGCCGAACTCGTTGTAGAGCGTCTGCCGCGAGACCCCGGCGGCCGAGGCGACGTCGACCATGCGGATCCCCGACCAGGGCAGGCCGGAGAGAGCGGTGAGCGCGGCGTTCAGCAGTGCTTCTCGCGCTGTGGGCATCATGGCCTCCCGGGCCCTGCGGCTCTGCGCTCAGAGTTGACGGGTGACCACCGACTGTCAAGAGCAGGGGGCGCGCGGGGGTGGTCTTCGCGCCGGGGCGGACCGCGACTCCGCCCCCGAGATCCCGGAGATAGAGTGCCGGTCATGGCCGACTATCACGATGATCTGCGTCTCGCCCATGTCCTCGCGGACGCCGCCGACGCGGCGACCATGGACCGGTTCAAGGCGCTCGACCTCAAGGTCGAGACCAAGCCGGACATGACTCCCGTGAGCGAGGCCGACAAGGCGGCCGAGGAGCTGATCCGCTCCCAGCTCCAGCGCGCCAGGCCGCGCGACGCGATCCTCGGCGAGGAGTACGGCATCGAGGGCACCGGCCCTCGGCGCTGGGTGATCGACCCGATCGACGGTACGAAGAACTACGTCCGCGGGGTCCCTGTCTGGGCGACGCTGATCTCCCTGATGGAGGCCGGCGAGGGCGGTTTCCAGCCGGTCGTCGGTGTGGTGTCGGCGCCGGCGCTGGGGCGCCGCTGGTGGGCGGCGAAGGGCGCGGGCGCCTACACGGGCCGCAGCCTGTCCTCGGCGACCCGGATGCGGGTGTCAAAGGTCGCGGACCTCTCGGACGCGTCGTTCGCGTACTCCTCGCTGAGCGGCTGGGAGGAGCGGGGGCGGCTGGACGGGTTCCTGGACCTGACCCGCGAGGTCTGGCGCACGCGCGCGTACGGCGACTTCTGGCCGTACATGATGGTCGCCGAGGGTTCGGTGGACATCTGCGCGGAGCCCGAGCTGTCGCTGTGGGACATGGCGGCGAACGCGATCATCGTGCAGGAGGCCGGTGGCACCTTCACCGGTCTGGACGGAACCCCGGGGCCGCACAGCGGCAACGCGGCGGCGTCGAACGGGCTGCTGCACGAGGAACTGCTGGGCTACCTCAACCAGCGCTACTGACGCCGCTTGGGGCAAGCTATTTTTACCGCTCTGCTTCCCTTCGGCAGCCTTCAGCTGAGCTGCTCGGCCAGTCCGACGATGATGCCCTCCGGGCCGCGGACGTAGCAGAGCCGATAGCTGTCCTCGTACTGCGCCAGCTCGCCGACGAGTTCGGCGCCGTGGGTGCGCAGGCGGGCAACGACGTCCTCGATGTCGTCGACGGCGAACATGATGCGACGAATGCCCAGCGTGTTCGCCGGGGCGTCCTTCGGCTCGGCGCTGATCGCCTTCGGCGTGTGGAACATCGCCAGCTCGATTCGGCCGTGGCCGTCCGGGGTCCGCAGCATTGCGACGTCCTGTCGGACGTCGTCGAGCCCGATGACACGCTCCACTCAACGTCCCTCGATCGGTGCCTTGCCCTCCAGCTCCACGCCGAGTTCGACGAAGAACGAAATAACAGCGTCAAGGTCATCGACAACGATGAGGACGTTGTCCATCCGCTGGATCGTCATGCCTGGTCTCCTTGGTCCGGTACGGCCGCGTAGCCGCATCCGCCCCTGAGACGGAGCCGCCAGGCCGCTCTCGACATCCTCTGCCACATCTTCTTCGAGAACCTCTAGCTCGCGCTCTCGCTCGCCGCCGTGTCAACGTCCTCTGGGCCCTGTTGACACCACGCGCCGCCCGCACCCCCGGTCTGCCGCGCCCGCCCCCTTGTTGATACCGCGCATCACTGCAACCCTGAGAGTCCCCCCACTTGTGAACTTGTGAATCGGTTCTCGTTGAACGGTTCACCAAGGAGGTGGCTCCATTCATGCTCGTCCGTGACGCCATGAGCACGGTGGTCCTCACCATCGGCCCCGCACACACCCTCCGGCAGGCCGCCCGGCTGATGGCCGCACGCCGCGTCGGGGCGGCCGTCGTCCTCGACACCGATACCAGCGGCCTCGGCATCCTCACCGAGCGCGACATCCTGAACTCGCTCGGCGCGGGCCAGGACCCCGACCGCGAAACCTCCGGCACCCACACCACCACCGACGTCGTCTTCGCCGCACCCTCCTGGACCCTGGAGGAGGCCGCGGAGGCCATGACCCACGGCGGTTTCCGCCACCTCATCGTGCTCGACGCCCACGGACCCGTCGGCATCGTCTCCGTACGCGACATCATCCGCTGCTGGACTCCGGCCCGGCACCGGACCGAGGCGACGACGCTCGCGGGGTAGCGCCCGCGCGAGAGGGCCGGACCCCCGACGGGGATCCGGCCCTCTCTCAACGACAAGCGGTCCAGTACTGGTGTGTCAGCCGCGCAGGGCCTGGACCGCGGCCTCCAGCCGCTTGCCGAAGTCGTCGTCCGCCTGGCGGAAGTTGTCGATCGCTCGCTCGGCGATGTCGTCGCGCGACACCTTCGCGATGAACCCGGCGAGGTTCTCGACCAGACGGCCCTTCTCGTCCTCGGACATCAGGCGGTACAGGTTGCCCGCCTGCACGAAGTCATTGTCCTCGGCATGGCGCGGGGCCTCGTGGTTGCCGGTACCGGCGGTGAAGGCGGCGTTCGACACCCACAGCGGCCTGTCCGTCTGGAACGGGCCTCCGAAGCTGTTCGGCTCGTAGTTCTTGGCGCCCTTGTGGCGGCCGTCGTACAGGTGGCCGTCACGGCTGTTCGTCCGCGCCTCGGTGGCGTGCGGGCGGTTCACCGGCAGGTGGTCGGCGTTGATGCCGACGCGGTAGCGGTGGGCGTCGCCGTACGCGAAGAGACGGCCCTGGAGCATCTTGTCCGGGGAGGGACCGATGCCCGGCACGAAGTGGGCGGGGCTGAAGATGGACTGCTCGACCTCGGCGAAGATGTTCTCCGGGTTGCGGTTGAGCTCCAGCTTGCCGATCTCGATCGGCGGGTAGTCCTCGTGCGGCCAGACCTTGGTGAGGTCGAACGGGTTGAAGCGGTAGTTCGCCGCCTCGGCCGCCGGCATGATCTGCACCTGCACGGTCCAGGACGGGAAGTCACCGCGCTCGATGGCCTCACGCAGGTCGCGCTGGTGCGAATCCGGGTCCTCACCGGCGAGCTTGTTGGCCTCGGCCTGGGTGAGGTTCTTGATCCCCTGGTCGGTCTTGAAGTGGTACTTGACCCAGAAGACCTCACCGGCCTCGTTGTTCCACTGGTACGTGTGCGAGCCGTACCCGTTCATGTGGCGCAGCGTCGCGGGGATGCCCCGGTCGCCGAAGAGCCAGGTCACCTGGTGGGTCGACTCGGGGCTCAGACCCCAGAAGTCCCAGACGTTGTCGGCTTCCTGGCTGCCCGTGTACGGGTCGCGCTTCTGCGTGTGGATGAAGTCCGGGAACTTGATGGCGTCCTTGATGAAGAACACCGGCGTGTTGTTGCCGACGAGGTCGTAGTTGCCCTCTTCGGTGTAGAACTTCAGCGCGAAGCCGCGCGGGTCGCGGACGGCGTCCGCGGAACCGAGGCCGCCGGCGACCGTCGAGAAGCGCAGGAACGTCTCGGTCTGCTTGCCGACCTCGGAGAGGAACTTGGCACGCGTCCACTGCGAGACATCGCGGGTCAGCGTGAAGGTGCCGTAGGCGCCCGCGCCGCGCGCGTGCACGATGCGCTCCGGAATGCGCTCACGGTTGAAGTGCGCGAGCTTCTCGAGCAGCAGCTGGTCCTGGATCAGAACCGGACCGCCGGCGCCCGCGGTCTCGCTGTTCTGGTTGTCGGCGACGGGCGCGCCGGCCTCCGTGGTGAGCGGTCCCTGGGTCACGTGCGCCTCCTGCGTGTCCTGCGTCATCGACTGCGAGTCCTGTCCCTTGGCTAATACCGTCCTCGATCCTACATTGGACTAAATCCAAGTCAAGCAAGCATCCAAAGTCACACCTGTTCGGGGCATGGCTCCCCTGACTGTTAGGCTGATACGTATGAGTGACCTGTTGGAACGACTGCGCGGACGCGGCTGGCGGATGACCGCGCAGCGGCGTGTCGTGGCCGAGGTCCTCGACGGGGACCACGTACATCTGACCGCCGACGAGGTGCACGCACGCGCCGTCGAGCGGCTGCCCGAGATCTCCCGGGCGACCGTCTACAACACGCTGGGTGAGCTGGTCTCGCTGGGCGAGGTCCTGGAGGTCTCCACGGACCGCCGCGCCAAGCGGTACGACCCGAACGCGCACCGGCCGCACCAGCACCTGGTCTGCGCCCGCTGCGGCGCTATCCGCGACGTACACCCGGCGGGCAACCCGCTCGCGGACCTCCCGGACTCCGAGCGCTTCGGCTTCACCATCTCCGACGTAGAGGTCACCTACCGGGGCGTCTGCCCGAACTGCGCGACGGCGTAGCCGCGCTCGCACGACTTCGAAGGCCCCGGCGCTGAACGGCGTCGGGGCCTTTCCGTGGTCCACCCGCCGGCCTGAACCCCCCGTACACCCCGAACATGCCGAAGGCCCGGATCCTTATGGATC
>NZ_JBSGZO010000606.1:0-4437 GCF_053611045.1 Streptomyces sp. NPDC054841
CTGCCGATCGAGGCTTCGGAGGACGCCGAGGCGATCGCCGAGGGCGCGCTGCTCGGCGCGTACGCCTTCACCGCCTACCAGGACGGCAACGTCAAGGACGCCAAGGACGCCAAGGGCGGAAAGAACGGCAAGAAGCAGCCGCTCGCCGAGATCGCCCTGCTGGGCGCCAAGCCGCGCGACAAGGCGTTCAAGGCCGCGGCCGACCGCGCGATCGCGCTGACCGAGGAGATCAACCGCGCCCGCGACCTGGTCAACACCCCGCCGAACGACCTCTTCCCCGAGTCGTTCGCCGCCGTCGCCACCGCCGCCGGCAAGGAGCACGGCATCAAGGTGCAGGTGCTCGACGAGAAGGCCCTCGTCAAGGGCGGCTTCGGCGGCATCCTCGGCGTCGGCCAGGGCGCGGCCAACGGCCCGCGTCTGGTCCGCCTCGCCTACACGCACCCCAAGGCGGAGAAGACCCTGGCCCTGGTCGGCAAGGGCATCACCTACGACTCGGGCGGCATCTCTCTCAAGCCGGCCGGTCACAACGAGACGATGAAGTGCGACATGGCCGGCGCCGCCGCGGTGTTCGCCGCCGTCGTCACGGCCGCCCGCCTCGGCCTGCAGGTCAATGTCACCGGCTGGCTGGCGCTCGCCGAGAACATGCCGTCCGGCACCGCCACCCGCCCCGGCGACGTCCTGCGCATGTACAGCGGCAAGACGGTGGAGGTGCTCAACACCGACGCCGAGGGCCGTCTCGTGCTGGCCGACGCGATCGCCAAGGCGTCCGAGGAGAGCCCCGACGCGATCGTGGACGTGGCGACCCTGACCGGCGCGATGGTGCTGGCCCTGGGCCACCGCCGATTCGGCGTCATGTCGAACGACGACGCCTTCCGTACGTCGGTCCACGAGATCGCCGAGGAGGTCGGCGAGGACTCCTGGCCGATGCCGCTCCCGGCCGACCTGCGCAAGGGCATGGACTCCCCGACCGCCGACATCGCGAACATGGGCGAGCGGATGGGCGGCGGCCTGGTCGCCGGTCTGTTCCTGAAGGAGTTCGTCGGCGAGGGCATCACCTGGGCCCACCTGGACATCGCGGGCCCGGCCTTCCACGAGGGCGCCCCGTTCGGCTACACCCCCAAGGGCGGCACCGGCTCCGCGGTGCGCACCCTGGTGAAGCTCGCCGAGCGCACCGCCGCGGGCGACCTGGGCTGATGTGAGACAGGGGGCGCGGCGTCAGCCGCTCCGGTGGGAGCCGGTGCTCGCACCGGGGTACGGCCCCGGGAATACTCCCGGGGCCGTACGCCTTCAACGAAATCCGTAGGTTCATACGGACGAGTAACCGCAAGGACGGCAGAACCGCCGTCTCGGACCCCGGCCCCGCGTCCCGCCTTCCGTCAACAAGTGCGAAGATGGGTTCTCGGCAGGACAGGGCCCCCACCAGAGGGCCGACGATAAGCGGCCGAACACCAGCCGCCGCGTGGGTCTGGACGACCGGCGCCCGGCGCACATGCATGGAGGACGTGACGTGGCGAACGACGCCAGCACCGTTTTCGACCTAGTGATCCTCGGCGGTGGTAGCGGCGGTTACGCCGCGGCACTGCGCGGAGCGCAGCTGGGCCTGGACGTCGCCCTGATCGAGAAGGACAAGGTCGGCGGCACCTGCCTGCACCGTGGCTGCATTCCCACGAAGGCCCTGCTGCACGCCGGCGAGATCGCCGACCAGGCCCGCGAGAGCGAGCAGTTCGGTGTCAAGGCCAGCTTCGAGGGCATCGACGTCCCGGCTGTCCACAAGTACAAGGACGAGGTGATCTCCGGGCTGTACAAGGGCCTGCAGGGTCTGATCGCCTCCCGCAAGGTCACGTACATCGAGGGTGAGGGCCGGCTGTCCTCCCCGACCTCCGTCGACGTCAACGGCCGACGCGTCCAGGGCCGCCACGTCCTCCTCGCCACCGGCTCCGTGCCGAAGTCGCTGCCGGGTCTGACCATCGACGGCAACCGCATCATCTCCTCCGACCACGCGCTGGTCCTGGACCGGGTGCCGAATTCCGCGATCGTGCTGGGCGGCGGCGTCATCGGCGTCGAGTTCGCCTCCGCATGGAAGTCCTTCGGCACCGACGTGACGATCGTCGAGGCCCTGAAGCACCTCGTCCCGGTCGAGGACGAGAACAGCTCGAAGCTTCTCGAGCGCGCCTTCCGCAAGCGCGGCATCAAGTTCAACCTCGGCACCTTCTTCGAGAAGGCCGAGTACACGCAGGACGGTGTCCGGGTCACCCTCGCCGACGGCAAGACCTTCGAGGCCGAGGTGCTGCTGGTCGCCGTCGGCCGCGGCCCGGTCTCGCAGGGCCTGGGCTACGAGGAGGCCGGGGTCGCCATGGACCGCGGCTACGTCCTCGTCGACGAGTACATGCAGACCAACGTGCCGACCATCTCGGCCGTCGGTGACCTCGTCCCGACCCTCCAGCTCGCGCACGTCGGCTTCGCCGAGGGCATCCTGGTGGCGGAGCGGCTGGCCGGTCTGAAGACCGTCCCGATCGACTACGACGGCGTGCCGAAGGTGACGTACTGCCACCCCGAGGTCGCCTCCGTGGGCCTCTCCGAGGCCAAGGCCAAGGAGATCTACGGCGCGGACAAGGTCGTCGCTCTGAAGTACAACCTCGCGGGCAACGGCAAGAGCAAGATCCTGAAGACCGCCGGCGAGATCAAGCTCGTCCAGGTCAAGGACGGTGCCGTGGTCGGCGTCCACATGGTCGGTGACCGTATGGGCGAGCAGGTCGGTGAGGCTCAGCTGATCTACAACTGGGAGGCTCTGCCGGCCGAGGTCGCGCAGCTCATCCACGCGCACCCGACGCAGAACGAGGCGCTCGGCGAGGCCCACCTGGCCCTGGCCGGCAAGCCGCTCCACTCCCACGACTGAGTTCTGGGGGTCTGGGGGGCCGCCCCCAGAGAGCGCAGTAACGGGCGCGACGACCACTACCGCACATTCGTAAGGAGCAACCGAAACCATGCCGGTTTCCGTAACCCTTCCGGCGCTCGGAGAGAGCGTCACCGAGGGCACCGTCACCCGCTGGCTGAAGGCCGAGGGCGAGCGCGTCGAGGCCGACGAGCCGCTGCTCGAGGTCTCCACGGACAAGGTCGACACCGAGATCCCCGCGCCCACCTCCGGTGTGCTGCTGGAGATCGTGGTCGGCGAGGACGAGACCGCCGAGGTCGGCGCGAAGCTCGCCGTGATCGGTGCCCCGGGTGCCGCTCCGGCTGCTCCGGCCGCCCCCGCCGCGCCGGCCCCGGCTGCCGCTCCGGCTCCGGCGCCCGCCCCGGTGGCCCCGGCCGCCCCGGCTCCGGCGCCCGCTCCGGTGCAGGCCGCTCCCGCCGCTGCCGCTCCGGCTCCGGTGGCCCCGGCTGCTCCGGCTCCGGCCGCGCCCGTTGCCCCGGCCGCGCCGGCCGCTCCGGTCGCTCCGGTCGCTCCGGTCGCGGACGAGGGTGCGTACGTCACTCCGCTGGTCCGTAAGCTCGCCGCCGAGAGCGGTGTGGACCTGTCCACGGTCAAGGGCACCGGCGTCGGTGGCCGTATCCGCAAGCAGGACGTCATCGCCGCCGCCGAGGCCGCGAAGGCCGCGGCCGCACCGGCTCCGGCCGCGGCTGCCCCCGCCGCGAAGAAGGCCCCGGCGCTCGAGGTCTCCCCGCTGCGTGGCCAGACGGTCAAGATGACCCGCATGCGCAAGGTCATCGGCGACAACATGATGAAGGCGCTGCACGGCCAGGCCCAGCTGTCCTCGGTCGTCGAGGTCGACATCACCAAGCTGATGAAGCTGCGCGGCCAGGCCAAGGACTCGTTCGCCGCCCGTGAGGGCGTCAAGCTGTCCCCGATGCCGTTCTTCGTCAAGGCGGCGGCCCAGGCGCTGAAGGCCCACCCGGTCATCAACGCCCGGATCAACGAGGACGAGGGCACCATCACCTACTTCGACTCGGAGAACATCGGCATCGCCGTGGACTCCGAGAAGGGCCTGATGACCCCGGTCATCAAGGGTGCGGGCGACCTGAACATCGCCGGTATCGCCAAGGCCACCGCCGACCTGGCGAACAAGGTGCGCGGCAACAAGATCACTCCGGACGAGCTGGCCGGTGCGACCTTCACCATCAGCAACACCGGCTCGCGCGGTGCGCTGTTCGACACGATCATCGTGCCGCCGAACCAGGTCGCGATCCTGGGCATCGGTGCCACGGTCAAGCGTCCGGCCGTCATCGAGACCCCCGAGGGCACGGTCATCGGCATCCGCGACATGACGTACCTGACGCTCTCCTACGACCACCGTCTGGTGGACGGCGCCGACGCCGCCCGCTACCTGACCGCGGTCAAGGCGATCCTGGAGGCCGGCGAGTTCGAGGTCGAGCTCGGCCTCTGAGCTACTCGGCTGTAACCAGCCTCACCAGCGGCGCCCCTGCCGGGGAGTACATCCC
>NZ_JBSGZO010000607.1:0-4426 GCF_053611045.1 Streptomyces sp. NPDC054841
ATACAGGCCCGCCGCTGCTCAGCGGCGGGCCTTTCGCACGCCGCGGCGCTCTCGGTACGGCTCAAGGGCAGTCCGACAACACGTGGCGGCAGTCTCAACCACCGTCGCGGATGGCGGAGAGCAGACGGGCACAGCGCGCGCTCATGTCCTGCGCGGACAGGTCGGGATGGGAGACCCACCAGCCGACGAGGGCGCTGACAGTGCCCGTCCACACATGCTTGAGGGCGTCCGCGTCAAGGACGTCGTCGTTGCCGTGGCCACGCAGCAGCGACGCGGTGCCGGAGGCCGCCAGGTCGTCGATGGCCTCGCGGTGGCGGTGGGCGGCGCGCCAAGGTTCGGACCCGGGCGGCAGGGTCCGGTCGTACAGCACGAACCAGGCGTGCCGCTGTTCCTCCAGCGTTTCGAAGACCGCGGTGAGGACGGCGTGGGGCAACCGGCCCTCCGACGGACTCGACGACATGGCCTCGTTGACCGCCGCGAGAAGGCGAGGGCCGATGTGTTCGAGACAGGCCTCGTAGAGGCCGTCCTTGGAACCGAAGTACGTGTACAGCATCGGCTTGGTGACCCCGACGCGCCGGGCGATCGCGGCCATCGACGCCGCGGCGTGGCCGTGCCGGCCGAACTCCTCCAGGGCCGCGGCCACGATCTGCTCCTCGCGGCGGGCACGCGGGACGCCCTTGGTCCCGGCGCCGCGGCTCCGGCCCTGGATTCCTCGCGTACCGCCGGATCCGGTCGATGCGGCGGCGCCGGCCGGATCCGGAGTGGCCGAGGCACTTGCAGTGGTCATGGCGGGAAGTATACATTGCGGTAACTTACCAAGAGGTAAATTACCGAGAGGTCATATCTCGTGGTCGACAGCACTCCGCCCGTGTCCCGCTCCAGCTCCAACTCCAACTCCAACTCCTCCCGGAACCGCTCCTGGTGGGGCTGGGGCACGGCGGACAAGGCACTGCCCGACGCCGAATGCACCGCACTCGGCGCGCTTGTCCCGGGCGCGGCGGCAACCCCGCTGCCGGTGCCCGACATCGCCGCCCTCGAACTGCCCAAGGTGCGCATCGAGCCGCCCGCGGCGCTCGCCCCGCTGATGTCGGCCGCGCCGCGGGACCGGGCTTCGCACACCTACGGCAAGGCGTACCGCGATGTGGTCCGGGCCCTGAACGGAGACCTCTCCGCCGCCCCCGACCAGGTCGCCTTCCCCCGCACCGAGCAGGATGTGATCGATGTCCTCGACTGGGCGGCCGACGCGGACGTCGCCGTCGTGCCGTACGGAGCCGGCAGTTCGGTCGTCGGCGGGGTCGAGTACCGCGCGGCGCGGCACCGGGGCGTGGTGTCACTGGACCTCTCATGCCTGGACCGCGTGCTGGAGATCGACCGTGTCAGCCGAGCCGCCCGGATCCAGGCAGGCGCCCTGGGCCCCGGCCTCGAAGCGCAACTGAGGCCGCACGGACTCACTCTGCGCCACTTCCCGCAGAGCTTCGAGTTCTCCACCCTGGGCGGCTGGCTGGCCACCCGCGCCGGCGGTCACTACGCCACGCTGTACACCCACATCGACGACCTGGTGGAGTCGATGCGCGTGGTGACACCCGTGGGGGTCAACGAGTCGCTGCGGCTGCCCGGTTCGGGAGCGGGCCCCTCCCCCGACCGGTTGTTCCTGGGGTCCGAGGGCACCCTCGGCGTGATCACCGAGGCCTGGATGCGGCTCCAGGACCGCCCGCTTCACAAGGCCTCGGTCACGGTGCTGTTCGGCGACTTCGGCGACGCGATGAACGCCGTACGCGCCATCGCGCAGTCGGGTCTGCACCCGGCCAACTGCCGGCTGCTCGACCCCGGAGAAGCCGCTCTGGCAGGTGTCGCACGGGACGGCGAGAGCGTGCTCGTCCTCGGGGTGGAGTCGGCCCACTCCCCCGTCGGTGAGCGCCTCGCCGATCTCGTCACCCTCGCGCGTGAGCACGGCGGCTCACCGGCGCCGGCTGCCCCCGGCGCCGAGGACACGGCCGGGGACGCCGCCGCCGGCACCTGGCGCTCGGCGTTCCTGCGGATGCCGTACCTGCGCGATGGACTCGCGCGGATGAGCGTGGTCACCGAGACCTTCGAGACGGCCTGCACCTGGGACCGCGCTCCGGAGCTGTACGAGTCGGTGCGCCGGCAACTGGGAGACGTCGTCAGGGAAGTGACGGGCGCCGCGGGCACGATCAACTGCCGCTTCACCCATGTCTACCCGGACGGTCCCGCGCCGTACTTCACCGTCATCGCGCCCGGGTGGCGCGGCGAGGAAGTCGCCATGTGGGACGAGATCAAGTCCGCAGCCATGCGGATCCTCACCGACCACGGCGCAACCGTCACCCACCATCACGCGGTCGGCCGCGACCACCGTCCGGGATACGACCGCCAGCGCCCGGAACCGTTCGCCCACGCCCTGCGGGCCGTGAAGCAGGCGCTCGACCCTGCCGGAATCCTCAACCCGGGCGTGCTTCTCGACTCGGGCGCTGCCAACTGAGGGTGGCTTTCAACGCAGTTCGGCGCGGGACGGGGGCCACTTGCGGCGGTCGGGACACCACCCGGAAGTGGTCGCCGGCTCCTGCGGCCCCGGCACGTCCCCACGGAATTGGGCAGCACTCGCCGCTGTCACTATGATCCGCCGATGATCACAAGAAAACGACTGGCAGCCGCCCTGTGCGGCGCGCTGCTGGTCACGTTGACCGGTGGCCTCCTCCCCGCCGCCGCCTTCGCCGACTCCGGCGACTCCGCCGACGAACCGGCCGCGAAGGAACCGCCCAAGGTCGAACTCGTCCTCGACGTCAGCGGTTCGATGCGGGCACGCGACATCGACGGACAGTCCCGTATGTCCGCGGCCAAGCAGGCCTTCAACGAGGTGCTGGACGCGGTGCCGGAAGAGGTCCGGCTCGGCATACGTACGCTCGGCGCCGACTACCCCGGCAAGGACCGGAAGACGGGCTGCAAGGACACCCGTCAGCTCTACCCCGTCGGCGAGCTCGACCGGACCGAGGCGAAGACGGCGGTGGCGACGCTCGCACCGACCGGCTGGACTCCGATCGGGCCCGCCCTGCTGGGCGCCGCCGACGACCTGGAAGGCGGTCACACCACCCGCCGGATCGTGCTCATCACGGACGGCGAGGACACCTGTGCCCCGCTCGACCCGTGCGAGGTGGCACGCGAGATCGCGGCCAAGGGCATCAACATCACCATCGACACGCTCGGCCTGGTCCCCAACGCCAAGATGCGTGCCCAGCTGATGTGCATCGCCGAGGCCACCGGCGGCACGTACACCTCCGTGCAGCACAAGGAGGAACTGTCCGACCGGGTCAGCCAATTGGTCGACCGCGCCGCCGAACCGGTCGTCACTCCGGTCGCGACGAAGGGCGCCGACAGCTGCAAGGACGCCCCGCAGCTGAAGGCCGGCCTCTACAACGACCGTGAGACCTTCGGCCAGCACCGCTGGTACCGGGTGGACCTGCAGCCCGGACAGGAGCTGCGCGCGTCGGTGAGCATCGCCGCCGACCGCGCCGTCAACCGCGACTACGGTGTGCTGCTGCGCGCATCGACCGTGCACGGCCGGGAGATCGTACGCGGCGAGGCCGCCGGTGACGGACGCACCGACGTCGTCTCGACGGGACTGCGCTACCCGAAGTCCGAGATCGAGGACGCCGGGACGGACACGGACGAGCCCGCGACCGAGACGGTCTGCCTGCGGGTGAGCAACTCCTTCTCCGCCCCGGCTTCGGTCAAGACCGCTCCCGGTCTGCCCGTCGAGCTGACCCTCGATGTGGTGGACGGCCCGCACGACGCCTCCGACGTCGCCTTCTACGGTCTCGGCCGCGGCTGGTGGCTGCTCGGACTGCTGACGCTCGCGGGCTTCGCGGCCGGTCTGCTGTGGGGCTGGATCTCGCGCTGGCGCATCGCCGTCTGGAGGACCAACTGATGCGTACCGTACGTACCTTCGCAGGCGCCCTGCTCGCGGCCGCCGCGCTCTTCTCGCTGCCCGGGACCGCTGCCGCGGACACCCCCTCCCCCACGCCGAGTGAGGGCTCCGAGGAGAGCGCCGCACCGACCGAGGCAGGCACGACCTTCCGTACGGCCACCGTCGTCCGCCCCGGACAGCGGGCCACGGCGCAGGCGTCGACCGGTGACTACCTCTACTGGCAGTTCGCCGCCGACGCCGGGCAGCAGGCCACCGTACGGGCCACGGTGAAGCTGCCCGAGTCCGCCGCCCGGCACGGCACCCACACCTGGCGGCTCGACGTGTACGACGGGCTGCGGCGCCGTCAGGCGTGCCGCTACGGCAGCGACGCCAAGGCGGCCCCGGCCGAGGCCGCGTCCGTCGAGCTGTCCTGCGCGCTGCGCACGGTCCGGGCCTGGTCCGAGCCGGCGGCGAACGACCCTCTGCCCGGCGCGTACTACGTGCGCC
>NZ_JBSGZO010000608.1:0-4382 GCF_053611045.1 Streptomyces sp. NPDC054841
CCACCACCACCGCACGATGCTCAAACCGCGCACGCGACACCGCCAGCGCATACCCCACACCCACCGGAGACAACTCCGACCGCTCCGACCGCTCCGACCGCTCCGACCGCTCCCCAAAGAACGACACCAACCGCCCCGCCTGCGCCCGCAACCCCGCCGCACTCCGCGCCGAAACCACCCACGGCACCACACCCGAACCAACCACCACACCAGAACCCGAACCCAAACCCGAACCCGAACCGGCCACCAAACCAGAATCCGAACCAGAGACCGACTCAGAAACCGACTCAGAAACCGACTCCCCCACAGACTCCGCCGCCGGCGCCTCCTCCAGCACCACATGCGCATTCGTCCCGCTGATACCGAAGGACGAGACGGCGGCCCGGCGCGGATGGTCCAGCTCGGGCCACTCTTGCGACTCGGTGAGCAGGGAGACGGCGCCCGCGCTCCAGTCGACCTTCCGCGACGGCGCGTCCACGTGCAGCGTCCTGGGCAACACACCGTGCCGTAGCGCCTGCACCATCTTGATGACACCGGCCACGCCGGCCGCGGCCTGCGTGTGACCGATGTTCGACTTGACCGACCCCAGCCACAGCGGATTCTCGGCGGGGCGGCCCTGACCATAGGTCGCCAGGATCGCCTGAGCCTCGATCGGGTCACCCAGCGTCGTCCCCGTGCCATGCGCCTCCACCACGTCGACCTGATCGGTGGAGAGTTGCGCGTCGGCGAGCGCGGACATGATGACGCGGCGCTGGGAGGGACCGTTGGGGGCGGTCAGGCCGTTGCTGGCGCCGTCCTGGTTGATGGCGGAACCACGAAGGAGCGCCAGCACCTCGTGCCCGTTGCGCTGGGCGTCCGACAGCCGCTCCAGCAGCAGCATCCCGACGCCCTCGCCCCAGATGGTGCCGTCGGCGGCGTCGGCGAAGGCCTTGTTCCTGCTGTCGGGCGCCAGGCCGCGCTGGCGGCTGAAGTCGGTGAAGTTGTGCGGCGTCGCCAGGATGGTCACGCCGCCGGCCAGCGCGAGGGAGCACTCGCCGCGCAGCAGCCCCTGCTTGGCCAGGTGGAGGGCGACCAGGGAGGAGGAGCAGGCCGTGTCCACGGTCATGGTGGGCCCCTGGAGCCCCAGGCAGTACGCGACGCGCCCGGTGGCGACGCTGCTGACGTTGCCGGTGGAGATGAAGGGCTCGATCTCGGGCGGCACCGTGCTGACGGTCCAGCCGTAGTCGTTGGTGATGACGCCCGCGTACACGCCCGTCGTGGTGCCCTTGAGCGTCGAGGCGTCGATGCCGGCGCGCTCGATCGCCTCCCAGGACGTCTCCAGCAGCAGCCGCTGCTGCGGATCCATTGCGACCGCCTCGCGCGGCGAGATGCCGAAGAACGAAGCGTCGAACTCGTCGGCCGCGTCGACGAAGCCGCCCTGCCGGGCGTACGTGGTGCCCGGCGTGTCGGGGTCGTCGTCAAACAGCCGAGCAAGGTCCCAGCCCCGGTTCGTGGGGAAATCCGCCATGGTGTCGACGCCATCCGCGACGACCCGCCACAGGTCCTCCGGCGTGGCCACCCCGCCGGGGAAGCGGCACGCCATACCGACGACGGCGATCGGCTCGTGCGCCGCCTCCTCCAGCTCTACCAGCCGGTCACGGGTACGTCGCAGCTCGCCGGTGACGAACTTGAGGTTCTCCAGAAGCTTGTCCTCGTGCGCCATCAGCGCACACCACCCCTCAGTGTCTCAACGCCGCGGCTACGCAACGTCTCAAGGTCGGTCGTCAGTCGTTCTCGTCGCGCGGGCCGTTGTTCACGCCGCGCGGGTTGGTGGTGTCGCGCACTCATGCCGAGCCGAACTCCCGCTGGATGATGGCCAGCACCTCGTCGGCCGTCGCGTCACCGAGGTCGTCGGCGTCGTCTTCGGCTCCGGCCGCAGCGCTGCGCATGCTGTTCCACTTGGCCAGCACCGCCTGCAGCCGGGTCGTGATCCGCGACGCGTCGTCGGTGTCGGCGCCGACCCGTCCCATGGCGGACTCCAGCCGGTCCAGTTCGGCCAGCGTGGCGGCCACCGCGCCGCCCCCGTCCCCGGCGCGGTCCTCTACGTCACCGAGCAGCTGCGCACGCAGGAACTCGGCAAGGTCGGCGGGGGTCGGGTAGTCGTAGATCAGGGTCGCGGGGAGGCTGACGCCCGCTTCACGGGTGAGCCTGTTGCGGAGCTCCACCGCGGTCAGAGAGTCGAAGCCCAGCTCGCGGAACGCCCGGTCCGGCTCGATCGTCAGGGTACCGCCGTGCCCCAGCACCGCGGCGACGTGCGAGCGCACCAGCCCGAGCAGCACCTCGTCCTGCTCGTCCGCGGACCGCCCGGTGAGGCGGGCCACCAGCGCCGAAACGCCCGTGTCCGCGCCCGTACCCGTACCCGTACCTGTACCCGCGGCGGTACCCGTCCGTGCCACCCGTCGTGCCCGGCCGCGCACCACCTCGCGAAGCAGCGCTCCCTCTGCGCCCTCCACAGCGCCCAGTGCGGAGGACCGCAGGCCCAGGGCCGCCAGCACGGGCGGCTCGGCACCTGCCGGTGCGGCGGTCACCGCGTCGAAGACGGCGAGGCCCAGCTCTGCGGTCAGTGGTGACATGCCCGCCCGCTTGATGCGGTCGATATCGGCATCGGTCAGGCCACCGGCCATACCCTTGCCGTCGATCTGCTCCCACAGCCCCCACTGCACCGACAACCCAGCCAGCCCAGCCGCACGCCGATACTCGGCCAGCGCATCCAGGAACGTGTTCGCCGCCGCATAGTTCCCCTGCCCCGCATCACCGAACAACCCAGCCGAAGACGAGAACAACACAAACGCCGACAGGTCCATGCCCTGCGTCAGCTCGTGCAGATTCCACGCCGCATCCACCTTCGGACGCAGGACGGTTGCCATCCGCTGGGAGGTGAGGGAGGGGATGGTGCCGTCGTCGAGGACGCCGGCGGTGTGCACAACGCCGGTCAGCGGACGATCGGCCGGAATGCCCTCCAGCACCGCGGCCAGCGCCTCACGGTCAGCGGCATCACAAGCAGCGATCCGCACATCGGCACCCAGCTCCGTCAGCACGGCTGCCAACTCGGCGGCGCCTGGAGCCCGCTCACCACGACGACTGGTCAACACGAGACTCCGCACACCGTGCTCGGCCACCAGATGCCGGGCCACGAGCGACCCCAGACCACCGGTGCCGCCGGTCACCAGCACGGTGCCGGTGCCGAAGCCCGCGCTGCCGCCCGAGCCGACTGTCCCCGCCGCGATCCGGGATCGCCGCAGGCGTCGTACGTACGGCTGGCCGCGCCTGATGGCCAGCTCGGCTTCGGTACGGTCCAGGACGGGGGCCAACGTGTCGTGCGGTGCGTCCAGGCCGTCGAGGTCGATGAGCACGACCCGGCCCGGGTTCTCCGCCTGCGCCGAGCGGACCAGGCCCCACACCGGGGCATGTGCCAGGTCCCGTACCCCTTCGGCTTCCACCGCGACCGCTCCGCGCGTCACGAAGGCCAGCCGCGAGTCAGCGAACCGTTCCTCTGCCAGCCACTCCTGCACCAGGGCGAGGGCCCGGTTCGCGACGGCGTGCGCCTCATCCACCACCGGTCCGCGCTCGGCCGCGTCCGGAGCCAACGGAACGAACACCACCTCGGGCACCGCCCCGTCGGCCGCCGCGCCCCCGGCGAGGGAGGCCAGGTCCGGGTACGCGGGCGCGTCGATACCCACGGTCTTGAGCAGCCCGCTCTCATCCGTGCCCACGACCGCCGTACGGAGCCGGGGCTTGGCCTGCGTCACGACACCGGTCCCGTTGCCGCTGCCGGGTACGCCCTCCGCGGACGCCGTCGAATCGCCGTCCCGCTTCGGCGTCCACTCGGCGCGGAACACCACGTTGTGGAGACCGCTGACCGCACCGGTCACCTCCTCGACAGGCAGTGGCCGCAAGTCCCGCAGCCGCGAGGCCAGCACGAGTGCCCCGGTCTCGTCCGCGGCCGTAAGCTCCACCGCCGCTTCGCCCCGGGGCCCGGGGCCCGGTACGCGCGCGAGCCGCACGCGGAGTGCCGACGCACCGGTCGCGTGCAGCGTGACTCCGTTCCAGCGGTACGGCACCTCGGGCGTACGGTCTGCCTCCGCGTCCTCGACGAGCGCCGCCGACGCATCCTGGGCAGGCAGGGCGACCAGCGCGATGGCGTGCCCGGCAGCGTCGAGGAGGGCGGGGTGGATGCCGAAGCCGTCGGTCGCGGTGCCTTCGGGCAGCGCAACCTCGGCGTAGACCTCGTCGCCAAGTTGCCAGGCAGCCCGCAGCCCCTGGAAGAGGGAACCGTGCAACAGCCCCTGGGCGGCGAAGCCGTCATAGAGAGCGTCCAGTCGAGCATCCGAGACCGGCTCAGC
>NZ_JBSGZO010000609.1:0-4380 GCF_053611045.1 Streptomyces sp. NPDC054841
TACTGGGTTTTGGGGCCTTTGGTCGGGCTGGCTTTGGGGCTCATTCACGGGGGGGGGGGGGGGGCCGGCGGTGTTGGGCGGGCCGCCCGTCCGGGCTACTTGTTCTTCCAGTTGTCCCAGGTGGGACGGTTGTCGAACACGGGCGTGGGGTTGTCCCAGGTCGGCCGGTTGTCGAACGTGCCGGCGAGGGGCTGGGGGTGCGTGGCCTCCGCGGCGGGGCGGTTGCCCCAGTCGGCGTTGGTCCAGGAGTTCTCCCAATGGGCGAGGGCTGTGGTGCCCGTGGCCTCCAGGAGGGACGTGAATCCCGGGGCCGAGTCCATCACGAGCGCGGTGGCGTCAGGGGCGATGTTCACGGACATGTCGCGTGACTCCTTCGAGTAGGGCGATCTTGGCGGTTGTGCAGTACCGGGTCCTGGTGCCGTCGAACCGGCCGTCGTGCTCGAAGTACCGGTTGGCCGCATGGGCGCCTCCGCAGAAGGCGAAGGTGGGGCAGGTGGCGCGGCAGGCGTCCACGCCGTTCCAGAACTCGGTGATCCAGGGGGTGCGGTCTTCGGCCTCGGCCACGAGGGCATCCAGGCCGGTGTGGAGCACGTTGCCTGTGGTGAAGTCGCCGAAGCGACTGTCGTTGAACCCGGCCAGCTCCGGGGAGAGCATGATCACGCCGCCGTCGTAGGCGACGGTGGGCAGTGGGTCCCAGGGGGCCGAGGTCGGCGTTGGGGTCGTGACGTGGCTGCCCAGGACAGCCCCGGCGAAGTTGAGCACGCGTTGTACCTCGCGCAGCCGGATGACCGGGTTCGCCCGCCAGGCATCGGCGAGGGCGGTCCAGAATTCCGCTGCCCGTATGGGGTCGGCGTCCTTGGCGCCCAGGTTGACGCCTTCCTCCTCTTCGACGTTGACGCCGAGGGTGGTCACGCCCAGGTCGGCGAAGAAGTCGTAGAAGCGGCCTGCTCTGTCCGGGTCCGGGCTGGAGACGACCGCGATGGCGGAGAACGGTATCCCGTGGCGGCGTAAGCGCTCTATGCCGCGCATGATGACGCGGAACCCTGGGCGGCCGGCGAGGGTGAGGCGGTGGCTGTTCATGTCCTCGGGTCCGTCGATGCTCACGCCCACGTGGACCTGGTGCTCCAGCATGAACTCGCACCACGCGTCATCAATCAGGGCCGCGTTGGTCTGCACGGAGTGCTTCACGTCCTCGAACGGCGCCATGAGCGCGGCCAGGTGCTCGCGCCCGGCCGCGAGCGGCTCCCCGCCGTGCCACACGACCTCGAACCTCGGGTTCGCCGCGGCCCACTCGTTGGCGGGGCCGGCAACGGCCTCGGCGACCTCCACCGGCATGAGGTGCTTCATCTTGCGGAATGGCAGGTAGCAGTACGTGCAGTCCATGGGCAGGCACTGCGTGGTCGGCTGCATGATCATCGAACCGGGGATGCGGGCGAGCCGTGTATGCATCGTGCTCCTCTCGGTGCAGGGCGTCAGGCGGGGGCGATGTTGTCGGCTGCCGTGGTCCACTCGATTCCGCCGGGTGGGCGGATGTGCGCGATGCGGACCGTGCCGTGGCTGTGCAACTCGTGGGTGACGGCGACCAGTTCGCCCTCCCTGCGACTGGCGATGTCGCGGACCTGCTGATGCAGCAAGGGGTGCTGCTCGTAGCCGGCGTGATCGACGGGGTTCACGTCTCCGTCTCCTCCGGCTGGGGAAGCTCGGCACGGCGCATGAACCTCTCCCAACCGCCCGCGGCTCGTATCCGCAGGGCCCGGCTGGGGGCACCGGGCAGCGGCTCGGGGACGGTGTACTTGCGTCCGCTGGCACCAGGGGTGCGGCGGGGAAGGAAGGGGGTGCTCATGGCCGTGCTCCTCTCCGACTGGGGGTGCAGCGGGCCGCAGGTGTACCAGGGAACGGCCCTACGGCCCGCTGCGAGGGGGAGGCATTGCCCGAAGTCGTCGTTGCTCCGAGGTGCGTTGACCACCTTGGCGGCCTGGGAATCTTGAGGCCACTGCGGCGTCCTATAGGGCCGTCCTATATTTCGGGGATGGAGCCGGAGCCGAACGTGTGGGCACACCCTGAACTGCGCGCCGCCGTGGCGGCGGAGGACTGGCCGGCGCTGTTGAAGACGTGGCGAAAGCTGACGCGCAGCAGCCAGAGCAAGCTCGGCGCCCTCGTGGGCTTGGCGCAGCCGGACGTCTCCGCGATCGAGAACCGGCGGCGCGCGGTGACGTCCGTCGAGGTGCGCCAGCGGATCATCCACGGCCTTGGCGTCCCCCTGGAACTGCTAGGCGCCCGGCACGAGGAGCTTCCTTTACCCTCCCTCGTGCTTCCCGGTGTGGTGTCGGAGACGGACGCGGAGAGGCTGATCGCCGTAAAGCAGGGCGGTCTGCGCTTGGATACCGCCTCCCTGGACGCGATGGACGCTTTACTGGCCGCGCATCGCCGGGCGGAGGACACCGTGGGCTCACGCACTATCGCCGCGCTCGTGACTGCTCAGTTCGGGGAAGTGGCCGCCCTCTACGACCAGGCCCGGGGGCCGCTGGCAGACCGCGTTGTCAAACTCCTGGCCGAGTACGCGCAATTTCTCGCCTGGATGGCGCAGGACCAGGACAACGCCCCGGTGGCACTGGGATGGTTCGACCGGTCCTATGACTGGGCGCTGGAATCCGGGTACGGCGACATGGCAGCCACCACCATGAGCATGAAGGCCCACCTGGCGTGGTCTCAGGGCAAGGGCCGGCGCTGCGTCCGACTGGGTGAAGCCGCGGCGTCAACGGCGGGAGGGAGCGAAGCAACGAGGGCCATGGCAGTCCAGATGGCCGGGCGCGGGCACGCGCTCGAAGGCGATGCCGATGACGCGTACCGCAGGCTGGACGAGGCGCAGCAGATCATCGCAGCCGCCTCGGACGCCCCACCCTGGCTGTACTTCTACGGCGAGTCATGGTTCGCCGCACAGCGGGGGATGGCCGACCTGCACCTCAAGGAATGGTCGAGCGCGGCCGAGAGCCTGCTGATAGGACTGGCCGGCTTCGCTCCGTCCTTCCGCAGGGACCGCGCCTGGTACGGGTCCTGCCTGGCGCACGCATACGCAGGCGCAGGGGAGGCGGAGGCCGCTCTGGAGACCTCCCTGGGCGTGATCACCGACGCCTCCGAGATCGGCCGCCCTCACGCGTGGGAGGAGCTGCACAGAGTGGCGGGGATGCTGATGCGCCGCAGGGCCTCCGAGGGCCGGGCGCTGTTCGATGCCCTGGCAGCGCTGGACTGAATCAGGCCGCGACGCCCCGCACCTGGGCCTGCGCGCATCAACTGCCGTGCGTCACTAGGTTTCGAAAGCGCTGGTCACAGACATTCGTTGATGGCGGCGACCAGCACGGTGGCTTCGTTCCCGATGACGAAGAGCGTTGGCACGGCTGAGCAGATCGCCATGCGCGGTCTGCTCTGCACCCCGGGGCCGGGTGCACACTGGCCCGCATGACGAAGCTGCGGATCGGACTACTCGGAACGGGCCCCTGGGCGGAGCGCACCCAGGCCCCGGCTCTCGCCGCGCACCCGGAGACCGTCTTCAGCGGGGTGTGGGGGCGGCGCCCTGAGGCTGCCTCCGCGCTGGCCGCCGCCCATGGGGTCAAGGCGTACGAGGACGTGGACGCCCTCATCGAGGCGAGCGATGCCGTCGCGGTCGCCTTGCCGCCCGACATCCAGGCACCGCTGGCGGCCCGTGCGGCCGCGGCCGGGCGGCATCTGCTGCTGGACAAGCCGGTGGCGACGACGGTGGCCGGGGCTCAGGAGGTCGTGACGGCGGTGGAGGGCACGGGCGTCGCGTCCATCGTCTTCTGCACGCTGCGCTTCGCCGCGGACACGGCGCCGTGGATCGCGGAACAGGCCGCCGCGGGCGGCTGGTTCACCGCCCGGGCGCACTGGCTGGGCTCGCTCTTCGCGAACGGCTCGGCGAGCCCGTACGCGGCCTCGCCCTGGCGGAGCGAGAAGGGCGGCCTGTGGGACGTCGGCCCGCATGCGCTGTCCGTGCTGCTGCCGGTCCTCGGCGACGTCACCGAACTGACGGCGCTGCGCGGCCCCGCCGACACCACCCATCTCGCCCTGCGGCATGCCTCCGGGGCGTCGAGCACGGCCACACTCGGTCTGAGCGCGCCACCGGAGGCGGCCGGCGCGAGCATTGACCTCTACGGCGAGCGGGGACGGGTCCTCATGCCCGCGTGGGGCGACGCGATCGGCTCGTTCCGGTCGGCGGTGGACGCGCTGCTGGAGTCGGTACGTACCGGGGATGCGCATGCGTGCGACGTACGGCTCGGGCTGCGGATCACGGAGATCCTGGCGGAGGCGGAGGAGCGGTTGGGGGAGTCGGACGAGCGGTCTGCGGAGGAGCGGCCGGTCTGAGCC
>NZ_JBSGZO010000610.1:0-4373 GCF_053611045.1 Streptomyces sp. NPDC054841
GGCCCTAGGCGACGCCGAGGCCCTCCAGGATCACCGCCCCCGGCAGGCCGGCGAAGACCTTTCCGGGCACGATCAGCTTGCCGCGGCGCCGCCCGCTGCCGATCAGGACCCATTCGGTGTCGACGACGGCCGCGTCGACGAGCAGCGGCCAGCCGGCCGGCAGTCCGATCGGCGTGATGCCGCCGTACTCCATGCCGGTCTCGCCGGTGGCGGTGTCCATGGAGGCGAACGACGCCTTGCGGGCGCCGAGTTGCTTCCGTACGACGCCGTTGACGTCGACACGGGTCTTGGACAGGACGACGCACGCGGCGAGGGTCGCCTCGCCGCCGCGCTTGCCGGCCACGACGACGCAGTTCGCGGACGTGTCCAGGAGGTCGGCGCCGTGGTGCTCGACGAAGACCGCCGTGTCGGCGATCCGCGGGTCGGTGTCGACGTAGAGCAGTCGCTCGGCCGGGACGTCTCCGCTCCAGCCGCGCACCGCCTCGGCGACGGGCGACGTGAGTTCGTCGAGGCAGTCCGGGGCGGGCCGGGCGTTGTCGAAGTCTCCGATGGGTGCGCGCATACCCGTCACGCTAACAGCCGTCGGGCGCGCCCGATTGGGCGTCTCAGCGTGCGGGCGGAACGGACACGGCCATGGTCATCTCGACCTTCTCCGTGCCGTTGTTGCGGTAGGTGTGCGGGGCGTTCGCCTCGAAGGTCGCCGACGCGCCGGCGGGGACGCGGTGGGACTCCCCCTCGATGACGAGAGTGAGCTCGCCCGCGGTGACATGCAGAAGCTCCACGGTGCCGTCGGGGTGCGGGTCCGAGGCGCTCTCCTCGCCCGGCATCAGCGTCCAGGCCCACAGTTCGAGGGGGCCACGGGCCTCGGTTCCGACGAGCAGCGTGGTGGAGCTGCCGCCCGGGGTGGACCACATGCGGACGGCCTGCTCCTGCGGTACGAGCCGGACCTGCGGGCCCTGCTCGTAGTCGAGGAGCGTGGTGATGCTGACGCCCAGGGCGTCGGCGAGCTTCACCGTCGTACCGACGCTCGGATTGGTGCGCGCCTGCTCGATCTGGATGATCATGCCGCGGCTGACCCCGGAGCGGGCGGCGAGTGCGTCGAGCGTGAAGCCCCGTTCGCCGCGCCAGCGCTTGAGGTTACGGGCGAGCGACTGCGTGAGCTGGTCGAGGTCCGACACGTTCCGTCCAATATTATGAATGACAGAGTTCAATAGAATGCACTACGGTGTGGTGCACCCGATCGTTCACCGAACTGTACTGCGAGGCATCCATGACGGCACTGTTCGCCCTGGCCACGAGCCTCCTCTGGGGCCTGGCCGACTTCGGCGGCGGGCTGCTCACACGACGTGTGCCCGCGCTGACCGTGGTCGTGGTGTCGCAGACGATCGCGGTGGTCGTGCTCGGCGCGATCGTGGTCGCGACGGGAGGCTGGAGCGAAGCCGGTCCCCAGCTCTGGTACGCGGTGGCTGCCGGTGTCGTCGGCCCGGTCGCGATGCTGAGCTTCTACAAGGCGCTGGCACTCGGCCCGATGGGGGTCGTCTCCCCGCTCGGCTCGCTGGGGGTCGTCGTACCGGTCTCGGTGGGGCTGCTCATTGGGGACCGGCCGGGGCTGCTGCAGTTCGCGGGCATCGCGGTGGCGGTGGTCGGCGTACTGCTCGCGGGCGGGCCCGAGCTGCGCGGGGCGCCCGTCCAGCGGCAGGCGATCCTGCTGACGCTGCTTGCGGCATTCGGCTTCGGTTCTGTGATGGCGCTGATCGCCGAGGCGTCGACCACCATCACCGGTCTGTTCCTGGCACTGCTCGTGCAGCGCGTCACCAATGTGGCGGTGGGCGGCGCAGCCCTGTACGTCTCGGTGAAACGGGGTGCGCGGGCGCTGCCGGAGGACGGCGGGCTGCGGGTCGTCCGCGATGCGCTGCCGGCCCTCGCCTTTGTGGGCCTGGCGGACGTCGCCGCCAACGGCACGTACTCGATCGCCGCACAGCAGGGCCCGGTGACGGTCGCGGCGGTGCTCGCCTCGCTCTATCCGGTGGTCACCGCGCTGGCCGCGCGCGGTGTGCTCAAGGAGCGGCTGCGCGCCGTACAGGCGGCGGGTGCCGGGCTCGCACTCGTCGGCACGGTGCTGCTGGCCACCGGATAGGGCATGGATCTCGATCCCGAACTCGATCTCGTTGTCCGCCGGACTCCGCCTGACTCAGGCCACGGGCCGGTCAGCCCTCCTCGAGCTCCGCGAGCGCGAGGAGTTGCTCGGGGGTGACGCCGTCGGGGATCGGCACCGGCGCGGGCGTCCGCAGCGGCGGCTGCCAGCCCTTCTCCGGGTCCCAGCTCCGTACGACCCTGGCGGGCGCACCGGCGACCACCGCGTGGTCCGGCACCTCGCCCCGTACGACAGCGCCGGCCGCGACCACCACGTTGCGGCCGAGCCGCGCGCCGGGGAGGACCACCGCGCCCGTGCCCAGCCAGCAGCCGGGGCCGATCTCCACGGGCTCGGCCCGGGGCCACTGCTTGCCGACCGGCGTGTGCGGGTCGTCGTAGCTGTGGTTGGTCGAGGTGATGTAGACGTACGGGCCGCAGTACGTGTCCGACCCGATCGTCACCGTCGTGTCCGCGATGACATGGCTGCCGCGGCCGAGCACCACGCCGTTGCCGAGCGTCAGGATGGGGTCGGGCCCGAGGTCGAGATCCGGCATCATGCCGGCCGTCAGCGTGACCTGCTCGCCGATGATGCAGTGGTCACCGAGCTCGATCCACGCCTCGCCGAACACGGTTCCCTGCGGGAACGCGAGCCGCGTCCCGGTGCCGAGACTGCGGAAGCGCAGCCGCCCCGGCTGCTCCGCCGTGACCGCGCCCGCGTCCTGCACCCAGCGCCAGCCGCGGTGCACGGCACGGGCGAGAACACGGCGTCGCCAGGCGGTCAGGGAGGAGAACGTGTTTCTGTTCTTCGGCACCCGGACACGGTAGTCGGCGCGGACCGGGCCGGTCAGAGCGGCGAACTGTGATCTTCACCCCACGACCGGGGGTGAGTCCGGGGACCGGGGTGTCTCACGGGCGCCACCGGCGGGGATGGGAAGAGAGTGCCCGAAGCCACCGAACCACTGCGCGACTTCGTGCGGCGACACAGGGAACCGGCCGTCGTCCAGACGGTGCGCTCCACCGCGGCCGCCGTCATCTCGTACGTCGTCGCCCTTCAGCTGAGCAGCGAACCCGCGCCGCTGACCGCGCCGCTCACCGCGCTGCTCGTCGTGCAGGTCACGCTGTACTCGACACTCACCACCGGCATCCGCCGGGTGAACTCGGTGGTGGCGGGCGTACTGATCGCGATCGGCTTCAGCGCTCTGGTGGGGCTGAGCTGGTGGAGCCTCGGGCTGGTGATCCTGGCGTCGCTGGTGATCGGCCGGTTCGTGAAGGTGGGCGAGTTCGTGCCCGAGGTGGCCATCAGCGCCATGCTCGTGCTCGGCGTCACCCAGGTGACGGCGACGGCCTGGGACCGGGTGCTGGAGACCCTGATCGGCGCCGTCGTAGGACTGCTGTTCAATGTGCTCTTCGTGCCGCCCGTATGGGTGAACGACGCCAGCGAGGCGATCACGGACCTCGCCGCCCGGATGGTGCGGCTGCTGTCGAGCCTCGCCGACGCGCTCGCCGACCACACGCCGGTGGCGCAGGCCGCGGCCAGGCTGCACGAGGCCCGCCGGCTCGACCACGAGATCGTGCAGGTCGACGCGGCCCTGCGCCAGGCGGAGGACAGTCTGCGGCTCAATCCCCGGGTCAAGGAGCCGCTGCTTTCGCGGCTCGTGCTGCGCACGGGACTGGATGCGCTGGAGATCTGCGCGGTGATCCTGCGCGTGTCCTGCCGGACGCTCACCGACCTGGCCAAGACCCGGCCGGCCGGCACGCTCTTCCCGCCGCATGTGACCCCGGCGCTGCAGGAACTGTTCGGCCATCTGTCGGCCGCGATCGAGTCCTTCGCCGAGCTGATCACCTCACAGGTCTCGGAGAACGCCGAGGAGGCGGAATCACGCCTCGCCGAGGAACTCGCCGCGGGCCGTGAGTCCCGCGCCCGGGTGGCCGGGCTCCTGCTCGACGGCGTCCGCGAGGACCACGAGCACTGGCAGCTCCATGGGGCACTGCTCGCGGAGGCGGACCGGATCCTGGACGAGCTGGACGTCGAGAAACGCTCGGAGCGGCTGATCGAGGAGCTGGACCGGCACTCCAGCCGACCGCCGGCCGGCCGCCAGTGGCTCGACGACGTGAAGCGCCGGGTGCGCCACAGTGTGCGGCGCGGCGGCGCGGAAGGCTGAGGAGGACTCCCCGGGACTTCCCGCGGACATCCCGGACATCCCGGGGCCTCGCGGGGGACATCGCGGGGCCATCACAGC
>NZ_JBSGZO010000611.1:0-4350 GCF_053611045.1 Streptomyces sp. NPDC054841
AAGGTAATAGACACGTTAACTCCCACCTGTATATTACAGACAGCCGTTCCCGTACCCCCCCGCCCGCCCCCCCGCTCGCCGGCCGGACGGGCGGGGGGAAGTGTCACGCGGCAGGGGTGAGCGCCGGGCCGGCGAACCCCGCAGTGCGCAGGGCGTCCGCCACCGCCGCCGCGAGCAGGGCGTGTCCCGTGTCGTTCGGGTGGAGGCCGTCCGCCAGGTGCTCCGGTGCCAGCAGATCGCCGCCCGGGAGGAGCGCCAGCCGCTCGTCGCCCGCCGATACGAGGTCCCGGGCCGCGTCCTCCATGGCCCTACGCAGCTCGGCGAGCGTGGCGCCCAGGGCGTTGGGCGTCGATTCGGCGTCCGGGCGCAGTACGGGCGAGAGCAGCAGCAGCGGGGTGTCGGGGTGGCCCTGTCGTACGAGAGTGACGAACGCGCGCGTCGTCTCGTAGAGCAGGGAAGCCGAGTACGGGATCCGGGACCAGCAGTTGGTTCCGAAGGCGAGGGTGAGCAGATCGCCGGGGAGGGCCGCGAGCTGCTGTGCGGTGGGGAGTTCACCGCGTGCCGCACCCGCGTAGCCGAGGTTGACGGGATCCAGGCCGAGGGCCCGGCCGGCGGTGGCCGGCCAGGAATGGGCCGGGCGGGTCGACCACCAGCCCTCCGTGATGGAGTCGCCGTGGACGAGCCAGCGGGGCCGTACCGGCCCGGGGACCACCGTCCCGCCCACCCCGCGCAGCCCCAGGAACACGGGCGACCGGGACTCGGGCGGATGGATCGTGAACGGGCCCGTGCCGGGTGGCAGCCGGATCGTGGCCGTCCCCTCCTCGGCGGGCTCGGTGAACGACTCGTGGACACACCGGTCGCCCTGCCACAGGGCGAAGCAGTGCGCGAGATCGCGCAGGGCGTCCGTCGGGCCCGGCACCGCGGCCCGGTAGCGCACCTCGACCGCCCGCGCCCCGTCCGGCGCGATGAACTCCAGCCGTACGCCGATGGGCAGCGCCGCCCGCTCGCAGGTGTCCCACGGCAGCCGGGCCGTATCGGCCGGATCGGCACGCACCATGCGCTCACCGGCGCGCCAGGCCACCCCGCGCAGAAAGGGCCCGGGTTCGAGCCAGGGCATGTCAGGCGTCACGTCGGGCCTCCGATCGTCGGGTACGGGAACTTCACGGCCACCCCGCCGTCGACCACCAGTGTCTGACCGGTGACGTACGCGGACATGTCCGACGCGAGGAAGTGCAGGGCGCAGGCGATGTCGGAGGTCCGGGCGACCCGGCCGAGCGGGGCGTTCGCGGCATTGCGCCGACGGCCTTCCTCGCCGAGCAGCCCGGCCACCCGCGGGGTCCAGACGACCCCCGGCGCGACGGCGTTGACCCGCACCCCGCGCGGGCCGAGCTCCACGGCGGCCGACCGCACCAGCGACACCAGGCCCGCCTTGGCCGCGCCGTACGCGGCGTGCAGCGGCGCACCCGTCAGTCCCGACACCGAGGCGACGAAGACCAGCGGTCCGCCGCCGGACGCGGCGACGGCCTCGCCGCCGTACTGGACCGCGAGCCGCGCGTGCCGCAGCACGATGGTGAAATGCCAGTCCCAGGCGGCGTCGTCCAGCTCCGCGAGAGGCGCATAGCGGGCCATGCCGACGATGTCGACGACGCCGTGCACCGCGCCCAACTGCTGCCGGGCGTCAGCGAACAGGGCCTCGACAGCTGCCCGGTCGGTCACATCGCAGACGTGGGCCAGACCGGACGTCTCCGCCGCGACCGCTTCCGCCCGCTCCTTGTCGACGTCCACGCAGAGCACCCGCGCGCCGACGGCCGCCAGCGCGTGCACGGTCTGCCGGCCGATGCCGTTTCCCGCGCCGAGCACGACGAAGGCCCGGTCGTCGAGGCGGTGCAGCGCGGCGTAGTCGGGGACGGGCGAGGTGTCGGTCGAGGCGTCGGTCGAGGTGCCGGTCGAGGTGCCGGTTGAGCTGCCGGGTGGGCTGTCGGGTGAGGTGCCGGGTGCGGCGCTGCCGGTCATGACGCCGGTCGCCTCGGCTCGTACGACGCCAGCTCGGGAATGACTTCCTTCCCCAGGATCTCGATCGTCCGCAGGATCTCGCGGTGCTCCAGATACCCCCACTGGACGTAGCAGATCAGCTGATCGACGCCCAGGTCCGCGTACCGCTTGGCCTTCCGTACGATCGCCTCCGCGTCCCCGATGAGGATCATGTCGCCGTCGCTGAACTCCTGCACGGGAACGGTCCCTTCGAGGATCGGCGTCAGCAGGGGGAAGGCCTGCTCGCGCTGCGCGTCGTCGAGATGCGGAAGCTCCCATTCGAGGGTGAACCGGGCGAGATTGCCGTACCACCACGCCACGGACTCCCACACCCGTGGGCCCGGCCGGTCGGCGGCGTGCACCAGCGTGTACGCGCTGACCCGGTCCGTCGTCACATCCGTGACCGGGGACGGTGTACGCCCGGCCTGCCGGTACGCGGCGATCTGGCGGGCCATCGCCTCCAGCGGCTGCATGATCGAGAACGACAGCAGTCCGAGCCCGCTCGCGCCCGCGACCTCCGCCGAGCCCGGCGAGGTCGCCGCCATCCAGGCCGGCGGATGCGGATCCTGCACCGGCTTCGGAGTGACCATCCGCCGGGGGAACGTGAAGTGGGGCGACGCGTACGAGAAGTACTCCTCGCGCCACATGCCCGTGACGATCTCGATCGCCTCGCGCCAGTCGGCCCGCGACTGCTCGCGGTCGACACCGAACGCCGTCTGCTCCATGGGTGTGGAGCGTCCCGTGCCCCATTCGACGCGGCCGTCCGAGAGCACGTCGACGGTCGCGACCTTCTCGGCGATCCGCTGCGGCGGGGTGAAGCCGAAGGGAGTGAGGGTGACTCCGAATCCGAGTCTGATCCGCTCGGTGAGCGCTGCCAGATGGCCGAGGAGGACCTCCGGGGCGGGACAGTGCGAACGGCCCTCCCGGAAGTGGTGCTCGACGGCCCACACGGTGCGGAAGCCGACCCGGTCGGCGAGTCTGATCTGTTCGACGGCCTCGCGGTAGGCGCGCTGCTCCGCCGCGCGCTGCCCGTGGGGATGCGGTCCGTCCCACGGCCGCGGGACGTCGATCTCGTACAGCACGTCCAGATCCATACCCATCCCTCCCGTTGTCGGCGGTTCCGCGGCACCGTGCAGCAGACCTGACGAAGTGTCAATGGAGGCGTCGTGCCTGCGCCTCTGCCGTTACCGGCGGGAGCATTGCGCCACCGAGGACATGTCGCGTAGCTTGACTGCGCCTACCGGGCGGTAACCGCCGCTGGTCAGTTGTCCCGAACGTTCTGGGGAGTCCATGCGCCGGCGTTTGCGCCGTCCCACGATCCGTGGACGGATCGTGGCTCTCACCGTCCTGCCGATCGTCGCCCTGATGACGCTGTGGAGCTTCGCCATGGTGTCCGTGACGGGAGATCTGCGGGCCCTGATCCGCCTCGAGGGCATCTACGAGGCGTTCGGCACCCCGGTCGACACGGCCGTCGGGCAGATCCAGATCGAACGCCGGCTCGCCGCCGCGTATCTGGGAGCCGGGCAGCGGGCCGACGGTACGGCCGACGCCGCCGCGCTGCTGGAGCAGCAGCGCTCGACCGACCGGGCCGTCGAGGCCATGCGGGACGCGCTCGGCGACCAGGAGCGGCGCGACGATCTCTCCGCGCGGCAACGGCAGTCCCTGGACGTCATGGCCGACGCCGCCGCGCGGCTCGAAGGCCTGCGGGACCAGGTCCTCGACCGGACGATCACCTGGAACCGGGCCGTCGACGCGTACACCGCGATCGTGGAGCCGACCTTCGACGTACAGTCCACGCTCACGGCCCTGCAGGCCGGGCAGCTCGCCCGTGAGGCGCAGGTCGTGGTGGAACTGGTGCGGGTACGGGAGTTCGTGTCCCGGGAGGACGCGCTCGTGGCCGGGGCGCGTGCAGCGGGCAGCCTGACCGACAGCCAGTACGACACGCTCACCGCCACGATCGAGGACCGGCGCGTCTTCCACCGGACGTACGTCCCCGACCTCCCGGCCGACTCCCAGAAGCTGTTCACGGACTTCCGGCGCGGCGCCGAGTACCGGGCGCTGGCCTCCGGCGAGGATGCCCTGCTGCGGGCCGGTGCCGCAGGCGCGGGCCAGGCCATGGCCGCCGAATCGTGGCGGACCACGACGGACCGGGCGGTCAAGCGCTACATGCTCCTGTGCACCGAGTCGGCGCGCAACGCGGCGGAGCGCGGACGGGCCTTCGCCTACCGCGAGATGGTCAAGGCCGCCGTCGTGGGCGTCGTCGGTCTCGTCGCCGTCGGGCTGTCCGTCTGGCTCTCGGTGAGCGCGGGCCGGCGTATC
>NZ_JBSGZO010000612.1:0-4338 GCF_053611045.1 Streptomyces sp. NPDC054841
AACGCAGCGTGGGGGCACCTCCCGTGCCCGAAGGGCTACGGGGGAGTGCGTGCCAGGCGTCGCCGGGCAGACGCGACTTTGAAGACACGACCTAGGCCAGCGGGCCGGTCACCGGCTCCACGGCGGCGACGAGCTTGCCGTCCCGGACGAACTCCTCGGCGGCGGCCAGGTCCGGCGCGAGGAAGCGGTCGGGGCCCGGGCCCTCGACGCCCGCCGCGCGCAGCGCCCCGATGGCGGCCTGCGAGGCGGGGGCCGGGGTCACATGACGCCGCAGCTCGATCGCGCGGGTCGCCGCGTACAGCTCCACGGCGATGATCCGGGTGAGGTTCCCGATGGCCGTGCGCAGCTTGCGGGCGGCCGACCAGCCCATGGAGACGTGGTCCTCCTGCATCGCGGAGGACGGGATGGAGTCGACAGAGGCCGGGACGGCCAGTCGCTTCATCTCGCTGACCAGGGCGGCCTGCGTGTACTGGGCGATCATCAGGCCCGAGTCGACGCCGGCGTCGTCGGCGAGGAAGGGCGGCAGGCCGTGCGAGCGGTTCTTGTCGAGGAGCCGGTCGGTGCGGCGCTCGGCGATGGAGCCGAGGTCGGCGGCGGCGATCGCCAGGAAGTCGAGGACGTACGCGACGGGGGCGCCGTGGAAGTTCCCGTTGGACTCGACACGGCCGTCGGGGAGGACGACGGGGTTGTCGACGGCGGAGGCGAGCTCACGCTCGGCGACGAGCAGGGCGTGCGCGAGGGTGTCGCGGCCGGCGCCCGCGACCTGCGGGGCGCAGCGCACCGAGTACGCGTCCTGGACGCGGGGCGCCTCCTCCTCCTGGAAGTGCCCGGTGAGCCCGGAACCGGCGAGCACGCGCAGCATGTTGTCGGCGGAGGCGGCCTGGCCGGGGTGGGGCCTGATGGCATGCAGCTCGGGGGCGAGGACCTTGTCCGTGCCGAGCAGGGCCTCCAGGGAGAGGGCGGCGGTGATGTCGGCGGAGGTGTAGAGCCGCTGGAGGTCGGCGAGGGCCATGATCAGCATGCCGAGCATGCCGTCGGTGCCGTTGAGGAGGGCGAGGCCTTCCTTCTCGTGCAGCTCGACGGGCTCGATGCCGTGGGCGGCGAGGAGTTCGCCGGCGGGGCGCACAGTGCCGTCGGGCCCTTCCGCGTCCCCCTCTCCCATCAGCGTCAGCGCGCAGTGGGACAGCGGCGCGAGGTCACCGGAGCAGCCGAGCGAGCCGTACTCGTGGACGACGGGCGTGATCCCGGCGTTGAGCACATCGGCCATGGTCTGCGCGACCTGCGGGCGCACTCCGGTGCGGCCGGAGGCCACGGTCTTCAGCCGCAGGAACATCAGCGCGCGTACGACCTCGCGCTCGACGCGCGGGCCCATGCCCGCGGCGTGCGACCGGACGATGTTGCGCTGCAGCTGGGTACGGAGCTCGTGACCGATGTGCCGGCTCGCGAGCGCGCCGAACCCGGTCGACACGCCGTACACCGGCTCGGGCTTCGCGGCCAGCGCGTCCACGATCTCCCGCGCGGCGGCGAGGGCGGCGACGGCGTCCTCGGAGAGCTCGATACGGGCGTTGCCGCGGGCGACGGCGATGACGTCCTCGACGGTGGTCCCGGACGTCCCCACCACGACAGTGTGCATATCCATATTCAGCAGCCTACGGACTGAATCCCTTTCTGTCACCACCTCTTCGGGGAGGGACTCCTTACGCCTGCACGCGGGCGCCGGAGCCCGTCCGGCGCCCGAGGACGGGACCGGGGGCCGTACGGGAGTCCGGGGACCTGCCCCCGGTTCCCTGCCGCGTCAATGACGCGCATCGCGGAAGCGGCGGCGGTCCTGGGGGGCGGAGGGTGGCGCGTCCGCGAGGGGGAGGACCGCGTCGTCGCGGCCTGCGACGACCGCGGCGCGGGAGCGGGCGGCCTTCGCCCGGTACTGGGCCGCGTCGGCCAGACGGAAGAGACGGCGGGCCGAGCGGACCGGGCCGATGGGGTCGCCGGTGGAGGCGACGCCGCAGGCCACGCCCTCCCCCAGCTTCAACTCGCCCGCACGCTCGCACAGTTCGTCGGCGACCTTGACCACGTCGTCCGCCGAGGGCCCCACCGTCAGCAGACAGAACTCGTCACCGCCGAGCCGTGCCGCCAGCGCGCCCGGCAGCATCGCCCCGCAGAGCGACAGCACCGAGCCGAAGCGCTCCAGCAACCGGTCGCCCGTCGCATGACCGAGGGTGTCGTTGACCCGCTTGAGACCGTTCAGGTCGCAGACCACCAGCGAGACCACCGAACCGTCCGTACGGTGCTGTTCGACAGCCTCGTCGAGCCGCACGTCCACGGCCCGCCGGTTCGCGAGCCCGGTGAGCGGGTCCGTGAAGGCGAGCCTGCGGACCTCCTCCAGCCGCTCCTGCTGCACGATCCCGGCCGCCACCACCGACGCCAGCACCGTCGCGAAGTCCGCGTCGTCCCGGTCGAACACTGGCCGGCCCGCCGCCCGGGCCACGTACAGCTCCCCCCACGCCCGCCCGTGCAGCACGATCGGCGCGACGACGCAGCAGCCCCGCCCGCGCTGCCGCAGCGCGTCGACGCGGTGATGGCTGTAGACGTGCTCGTCCGTCGCCGGACCCTCCGCCGTCTCGACCCACGCCCGCGGTGCACCGCCCCCCGCCCACCGCTCATGGAGGAACTCCGTGATCTCCGGGAAACGGTGCACCGGATAGGTCTCGCCGTCCGGAAACTCCTCCTCGTCCGCGTCCCTTTCCCCCGCGTTGACGAGCACCTTCAGCCGGCCGCGGTCCCGCTCCCAGACCGACAGTGCGGCAAAGCTCCCGGCCAGCGCGTCACACGCGCCCACGGCGGCCGCCCGCCACGACTCCCGCGGAGTGTGTGCGGCGGCCATCGACTGTGCGAGCGCCACCACGGCTCGCAGCCGAACATCCTCACCCATTACCCCAGCTTAGGGACATTCAGGAAGGTTTCACTCGACGGGTGGGACGGATTCACTCGCCGGGCCATTCCGGCTTCCGCTTCTCGTTGAACGCCGCGACGCCCTCGGCCCGGTCCCCGGAGAACGCGACCGACCGCCACGCCGCGTCCTCGACCTCCAGACCGGCCCGCAGGTCGAGACCCTGCCCGAGCCGCAGCGCCCGCTTGGCGGCCCGCAGCCCGACCGGCGAGTTCGCCGCGATCCGCGCCGCGAGTTCCAGCGCGGCCGTACGGGCGTCCTCGGCCAGCTCGTCCACCAGGCCCAACTCCCGCGCCTCGGATGCCTCCACGCGACGCGCCGTGAACACCAGCTCCGCCGCGCGCGCCGCACCCACCCGGCGGGGCAGCAGCTGCGTACCGCCACCGCCCGGGATCACTCCCACGGACACCTCGGGCAGCCCCACGACCGCCGTCGCGTCGGCCACGATCACATCGCAGGCGAGCGCGAGCTCGAACCCGCCGCCCAGCGCGAAGCCGTGCACCGCCGCGACCGTCGGCATCGGCAGTTCCAGCACTCCGGTGTACGCGGCCCGGGCGGTCGGCCGCTGCCGTACCAACTCGGCATCCGTGAAGGAGTTCCGCTCCTTCAGGTCGGCGCCCACGCAGAACGCCCGCTCGTTCGAGGACGTCAGCACGGTCACCCGGACCGCGCGATCCGCCGCGAGCGCCTCGCACGCCGCGCCGATCGACCGGGCCATGTCCGTCGACACCGCGTTCATCGCCTTCGGCCGGTCGAGCACCAGCTCGGCGACGTGCCCGTCCTCAAGGCGGCGTACGACGACGAATTCCCCGAAGCGCTGCTCGGACATGTGTATAGCCTCCTGGTTAACGATGGTTCACCGGGAGGATCCTAGGTGGGGCGCCTCGTCAACAGCCAGGGCTCCACCACACCCAGTCCACGCACCGGCCGCTGCCACATCGGCTGCAGCGCGAAACGGTACGACGGCGGCGTCCGGCCCTCCTTCTCGGCCGCGACCGCCTCTTCCGCCGCCTGCGCCTCCGACACCGGCGCGTCGCCCGTACGCGACAGCTCCTCCGCGAACGCCCCGTCCACCAGGACCGCGTCCTTCGGCGCTATCGAGGTGAGCCGGCTCGACAGGTTCACCGTCGTACCGAACACATCGCCCATCCGGGTCGTGACCGTGCCGAACGCGATCCCGACCCGCAGTGCCGGCATGGACTCGTCATGCGTCAGCGTCTCGATGAGCCGCATCGCGATCTCCGCGGCCGTGCCCGCGTCGTCCGCCGCGTACAGCACTTCGTCGCCGAGGGTCTTGATCAGCCGGCCGCCGTGCGCGGCGACCAGGTCGGCGCACGTCGTCTCGAACGACTCGACCAGCTCGCCGAGCTCCTCCTCCTCCAGCCGGCGGG
>NZ_JBSGZO010000613.1:0-4334 GCF_053611045.1 Streptomyces sp. NPDC054841
CCCCCGGGGAGGGCCCCGGGGGCGTGCCAGGCTGCGACTCAGCTCGGCTGCTTCGCCGGCGCCTGGGACGCCTCTCCCGAGTCGTCGGACTCCCCGGACTCCCCAGAGGTGTCGGACTCCGCGGACTTTCCGGACTCCCCGGAGGCGTCGGACTCCCCGGCGGCATCGGAGTCTCCGGAGCCGGAATCGGAATCGGCGCCGTCCGGGGCCGCCTCGTCGCGGGGCGCCGGGACCGCGGCCGCCGTCGCGACGACGTCCACCTCCGCGTCCTCGACACCCTCGCGCACCGCCGGGACGATCTCGCCCGATGTCCGCGCGATCTCGCCGGACGCGATCTCCGCCGCGAAGTGGCACGCGACCTTGTGGCCGGAGCCGAGGTCCTTCAGCTCGGGGCGTTCCGTGGCGCACAGCGTGTCCTGCTTCCACGGGCAGCGCGTGTGGAAGCGGCAGCCCGCAGGCGGGTTCGCGGGGGACGGGAGGTCCCCGCGCAGCAGGATGCGTTCGCGGTGGTCCTCGACCTCCGGGTCGGGGACCGGGACGGCCGACATCAGCGCCTTGGTGTACGGGTGCTTGGGCTCGGCGTACAGCGCGTCGCTCGGGGCTTCCTCCACCAGGGAGCCGAGGTACATGACCCCGATGACGTCCGAGATGTGCCGTACGACCGCGAGGTCGTGGGCGATGACGAGATACGTCAGGCCCATCGACTCCTGGAGATCCTCCAGCAGGTTGATGACCTGCGCCTGGATGGACACGTCCAGCGCGGAGACCGGCTCGTCGCAGATGATCACGTCCGGTTCGAGCACCAGCGCCCGTGCGATCCCGATCCGCTGGCGCTGTCCGCCGGAGAACTCGTGCGGGTAGCGGGACAGGGCGTTCGCCGGCAGACCCACCTTCGCCAGGATCTCCTTGATCTTCTCCCGGCGCTCCTCCTGGTTCGCGCCGATCCCGTGCGCGGCCATGCCCTCGGACAGGATCGACTCGATGTTCTGCCTCGGGTTCAGGCTGCCCAGCGGGTCCTGGAACACCATCTGCAGCCGTCGCCTGAACGACCGCATCTCCTCCTCGGGGAGCTTCGCCAGGTCCGTGCCGTCCAGCACCACCTCGCCGTCGGTGATGTCGACGAGGCGCAGCACCGCCCGCCCGAGCGTGGTCTTGCCGCAGCCGGACTCGCCCACGAGGCCGTACGTCTGGCCCGCCTCGACCGACAGCGAGACGCCGTCGACGGCGTAGACATGGCCGACCGTACGGTCGAAGAGGAGGCCCTTCTTGACGGGGAAGTGGACCTTCACTCCGTCGAGTTCGAGCAGGCTCATGCCGGGACCTCCGTTTTGGGCAGGACCGGGTTGACGCAGCGGGCCTGGTGTCCGGCCTCGCGTGGTTCGGTCAGTTCGGGCGTGCCGGTCAGGCAGCCCATCTCGTAGCGGTCGCAGCGCGGCGCGAAGGCGCAGCCCTCGGCCCAGGCGATCTGGTCGTTGATGGACCCGCGGATGGGGTTGAGCGGCTCGCCGCGCGGCGCGTCGAGCCGCGGGATGGAGCCGAGCAGCCCGTGCGTGTACGGATGCGTCGGGTGCGCGAACAGCTCGCGCCGGCCCGACGATTCGACGACCTTGCCCGCGTACAGCACATTGACCTGGTCGCACAGCCCGGCGACGACACCCAGGTCGTGGGTGATCATCAGCAGCGCGGTGCCCTCCTCGTCCACCAGCTCCTTGAGCAGTTCCAGGATCTGCGCCTGGATGGTGACGTCGAGCGCGGTGGTCGGCTCGTCGGCGATGAGCAGCCGCGGCGCGCAGGCCACCGCCATGGCGATGAGGGCGCGCTGACGCATTCCGCCGGAGAGCTGGTGCGGGTACTCCTTGAGCCGCCGCGTCGGGTCGGGGATACCGACCCGGTCGAGCAGGTGCGCGGCCTCCTTGCGGGCGGCCTCGCCCTTCAGGCCCCGGTGGCGCTGGAGGATCTCGGTGACCTGCACCCCGATCGGGACGACCGGGTTCAGCGAGGACAGCGGGTCCTGGAAGATCATCGCGAGCTTGCTGCCGCGCAGATCACGGATCTTCGAGGGGCTCATCGACAGCAGGTCCGCGCCGTCGAAGTCGGCGCGTCCACCGAGGGTGACGCCCTTGCGCGGAAGCAGGCCCATGAGCGCCAGCGACGTCACGGACTTTCCGCAGCCCGATTCGCCGACCAGGCCGACGACCTGACCCTCGTCGACGGAGAAGGAGACCCCGTTGACGGCCTTGGAGTCCTTACGGCCGCGTCCGCCGAAGGTGACGGTGAGTTCGTCCACGTTGAGCAGTGGCATGACATCAACCTCGCAGCTTCGGGTCGAGGGCTTCGCGCATGGCCTCGCCGAGCAGGGTGAAGCCGAGGGCGGTGATGATGATGCCGATCGCCGGATACATGGACATCATCGGCTCGTTGTCGAAGAAGCGCTGGGCCTGGGAGAGCATGACGCCCCACTCCGGTACGGCCGGGTCGGGATTGCCGAGACCCAGGTAGGACAGCGCGGCGGCCTCGATGATGGCGGTGGCGAGGCTGAGGGTCGCCTGGACGATCACCGGGCTCAGCGAGTTGGGCATGATCTGTGTGAGCACGATGCGCCGCTTGCGGATGCCGAGGGCACGCGCGGCCAGCACATAGTCGCTGCCGCCCTGGGCGAGCATCGAACCGCGCAGCAGCCGGGCGAAGATGGGAATCTGCACCACGCCGACAGCGATCATCACAGTGGTCAGCGACTGTCCCATCACGGCGGCGATGGACACGGCCAGGAGCAGCGAGGGCAGCGCCAGCATGATGTCGGTGACGCGCATGATGACATCGTCCATGCGCTGGCCCGCGCGTCCGCCGAGGGTGGCCGCCGCGCCCGACACGGCGCCGACCAGGGCGCCGAGGATCAGGCCGATGAGCATGGAGACCACACCGACCAGCAGGGTCTGCCGGGCGCCCACGAGCATCCGGGAGAACAGGTCGCGGCCCAGGTGATCGAGCCCGAACCAGTTCCCGGCGCGCGCGCCGACGAACTTGCCCTGGTTCTGGAAGACCTCACCGCGCCAGGTCTGCTCGGTGGGACCGTAGGGGGCGACCCACGGCCCGACGATCGCGACCACGACGAACGCCGCGATGATCACCGCGCCGATGATGGCCATCTTGCTGCCGCGCAACCGCCGCAAGGCCTCGCGCCACAGGCTCGCGCCGCTGGACGACTCGGTCCTCGCGGTGAGTTCCGCGAGCCGGTCGATCTTCGACGTCTTCGTTGTCTGCAGGCTCATCAGTGCACCCGCACCCTCGGATCAATGACGCTGTACGCGAGATCGACCAGCAGGTTGATCAGGACGTACACCATCGCGATGAACATGATGAAGCCGACGAGCACCGGATAGTCGCGGGCGTCGATCGCGGTACGGATGAAGGAGCCGATACCGCCGAAGGAGAACACCGACTCGGTGAGCACCGCGCCCGACAGCAGACTGCCGGTGAGCAGACCGACCGCGGTGACCACTGGCAGCAGCGCGTTGCGCAGGATGTGGCGGCCGCGGACGACGCGCCGCTCCAGACCCTTGGACTCGGCGGTGCGGATGTAGTCCTCGCCGATGACTTCCAGCACGCTGGCGCGGGTCATACGCACGATGACGGCGAGCGGGATGGAGGCGAGGGCGATCGCGGGCAGCACCAGGTGCATGATCGCGTCCCACGAGGCGTCGAACTCACCGGTGAGGACACCGTCGAGGACGGCGAAGCCTGTCACCGACGTCGCGTCGATGCCGGTGGACTGGCGGCCGAAGCTGGGGAAGATGCCCAGCTCGACGGAGAAGACGCCCTTCAGGAGCAGAGCGAGGAAGAAGACCGGGATGCAGATGCCGATCAGCGACCCGGAGACGGACGCCACGTCCAGCCAGCCGCCGCGCTTGCGTGCGGCGAGGTAGCCGAGCGGGATGCCGACCGCGACGGCGATGGCCATCGCCGCAAGGCTGAGCTCCACGGTGGCCGGGAATCTGAGAACGAATTCGTCCCACACCGGCTGACCGGTCTGGGTCGAGGTGCCGAGGTCCAGTTCGAAGAGCCGCTTGAGGAACCGGCCGTACTGGACGTAGAGCGGCTGGTCGAGTCCCAGCGCCCGGTTGATACGCGCCACATCGGCTTCGGTCGCCCGCTCCCCCAGGATCGCTGAGGCGGGTCCGCCGGGCAGCCGGTTCAGCCAGAGGAACAGCAGAACCGACAGGCCGAGCAGGGTGGGTATCAGCTGTAGCAGTCGTCGTACGACGAGTCGCAACACCCCGCATGCCCCTTTCTTACGTGTCGAACGTGAGTGGATGCGGGTCCGCCCGGCCAACGGT
>NZ_JBSGZO010000614.1:0-4333 GCF_053611045.1 Streptomyces sp. NPDC054841
CTCGTACTGGGCGTACTTGGATGAGTCCGACAACGCAGCGTGGGGGCACCTCCCGTGCCCGAAGGGCTACGGGGGAGTGCGTGCCAGGCGTCGCGGGCAGGCGGGACTTTCGCAACACGCCCTGGGTGCTGTCCGGCGGATCACCTCGCGTACGAAGTCACGCAGGGCATCGCTCGCGGCGGTTCCTCACTGACGCAGACTGAGGGAGTCCGTCACCCGGATGGCGACGTCTCGCAGACCGGGCGTGACCGCCGTCTGCTCGCAGCGTTCGATCAGGGCCAGGGCGTGGGCGAGACGGCGCTGGGCCCAACGGCGTGAGCCCGTTGACGTACCTGAATGAGGGGCGGCCGCATCCTGGGACAGGTGCTCGGTCAAGAAGACCGCGCGCACCAGGGCGAAGGACTGATAGGCGGCGAGTACGTCGTCGTCCACCACCGTGGCCGGGTGGCCCAGCGCCTCCAGCTCGGCCAGATAGACCCCGCACAGCGCCTCGCGGTCCGGCCAGTCGCTCTGTTGGAGATCCAACGCCGCGTGATCCTCGATCAGTTGGACCACCTCGTAGAGCAGCGGGAGGTGCCCGTGAGGCTCCAGGTCGAGCGCCACCACGGCACCGCTGTCGGTGACCAGCCAGTTCTCCGCGTGGGCGTCGCGGCCCGGTACGGACGGCAGGGCCTGGGGCGTCACGGCCGTCCAGTGCGCGCCGAGTTCGTCCGGCAGGGGCAATCCGATACGGCCCGCGCGTTTGACCAGATCACGCGCAACCGCCTCGTACGCGTTCGTCGCCGCCACGGGCACGGCAACCGCACCCGAGTCCGTCACTGCTGAAGGTGCGCCGGCCGCTGCCGCGTCCGACACCATCGACTCCGCCGCCCAGACGTGGATGCGGGCCAGGTACTGGACCGCGCGACGCACCGCCTCGCGCGGGTGCCGGCCTCGCCCTTCGTAGGCGTCCGCAATGACCGCCGCCAGGCTGCGGCCCACCGAGCGACGCGACGCCAGGACCGTGTCCGGGGCCGGCTGCCGCGAGCTCTGCCAGTCCTCCGGCAGGTCGACGAGTGCCAGGGAGGTGGGCAAGTGCATCCACTTCGGAGCCCCCGTGCGCCTCAGATACCGCCCGAGGGACGCGAGATGGGCCTGCTCCGCCTCGGCCTCGGCGCGCGTGGTCGGCTTCAGCACCAGGGTCGACGACAGGAGACGCTGCGGGTCGTCCAGGACGAAGGTCTCCGACCGTCCGCCCAGCACCGCCTGCCGGAAGGGCAGGGCGTGTACGGCCGTCCGGACGGCTTCCTCGTACAGGCCGCCCTGGTCGCCCTCGTGCACCGCGTCGAGGAGCCGTTGTGCCTCGAGCGACGCGGGATCCGGTCTGCCGGACCGCAACGGCCCGGAGCCCGGCCGATCCCGGCCCGCGCCCCCACCGGTCTCCGCCCCGGAGCCGGCGCGAACCGGACCCCCAGCTCCGTCCTCAGCGCTGTCCTCCGCCCCGGCCGCCGGCGTCAACGCACCGGTCCTCGCCTGCGCCGTCGCGAACTCCGCGAGCTGCATCAGCGGCCACGGCCAGTGGGGGTCCTGCCGGAACGCCCGCAGGGCGAGGTCGACCGCGGTGGCGAGCTCCGCGGGCACACCCGTCTTCTGCCACAGCTGATGGTGACCAGCGGCGGAGACGCTGAAGTTGTTGGGATTCCGGTCCCCGACGTCACGCGCCTTGGCCTTGTGCTCGAGGGCGGTACGCAGGTCCGGCATGCTGCCCGCGCGGGCCCGTCGCAGGTATGCCTCGCCCAGCAGCCCGTGTACGTTGTCCGGCGCGGCGTCGCTCTGCTGGGCCGTCGAGAACCATGTGATCGACTCGTCGAGGTACTCCTCCTGGCGGGTCTGCGCATGCAGCCGCAGGCAGACCTCGCCGAGCAGCCCCGAAACCCGGGCGGGCGAGATCTTCCGGAAGTCCTCCCCCGCGGTGGCGCCCGTGGCGTCCGCGCTCCCGGCCTCATCGGGCAGGCACGTGAGCAACGCCTCCCGCGCCTCGTGCAGCAGCATCTCCGCGTCCTCGTGCCCACCTCCCGCCAGCAGTACCTTCGCGTAGTGCAGTGCCGCACGTCCCAGTGAGAACCGGGCCTCCCTGCTGTGCTCCGCGTCCTGCGCGTGCTCGGTGCGGAGCTGCTGGTACAGCGCGGAGGCCGAGCGGGCGTCAAGGTCGCCGCCCGGGTTCGGGTGTCCCGACTGGGCCCTCATCAGCCGGTGTTCGCCCAGGGCGACCAGCCACCTGTACGAGCTGCCGACATGGGGTGCGGCACGCGCGATCAGCTCGTCGGTCGCGTCCCAGAGGGCCGGCAGTTCCGCCGGATCATGGGACAGCCGACTGAACACCTCCAGCAGGAACGTGAAGTGCCCCTCGCTGGTGTCGCCGCGTTCCTCGGCCAGCTGCAGATCGGCGCGTGCGCCCCGCAGGAGGTCGTACGGCTGCCGCATATGACGAGCCAGATACAGCTGGGTGACTCCACGCATCCCGCGCCAGATGCGGCGCGCCTTGCTGCCTGGCGCCAGGAACCTGTCCTCGTCGGGTTCGACGACGCTCCAGCAGCGGATGGCCTCGTCGAACATCGGGCGGACGATGCGGCTTCGCCCGCGGCCCATCAGCTCCGTGGCGTGCTGGTGCAGCGATCCCGCCAGATACAGGTTGAGGTGGCAGAAGGTGGCGTCCCAGCGCAGCCCGCCGAAGCGTGCGCCGACGACGTCGGGCCCGGAACGGAGAACGTTGCGCAGGGCGAGACAGACAGGGATGGCCCGCTCGGGGTCGAGTTTGTTGTACGTGGCGCGCCAGAGCTCGGCGGCGACGCTCAGGGCTGTCGCCGGGTCCAGGAGCCGCTGGAAGAGACGGCCCGGATAGAACTCCATCACTCGGCCCAGGAGATCCGGGGTGAGTCCGAGGTTCAGGTCGACGGTCTCCCGGTGCAGGAGCGCCAACGGGTCCGTCAAGGAAGCTCCAGAAGAATGCGTGTTCACCGATGCCTCGACGCCTTGCTGTTCCGTCCGGTCGTGTGGTTGGTCAGCGCACCGGCTGAATGTCCTCGCGCAGCCGTTCGCCACCCGTCAGGAAGGCGGACTGCGGCAGGATCATGTGCGCGCCGGCCCGCCCCAGGGCGATGTCCTGCCGGCTCGCCCCGATGACGCGGCCCTCCGCCGGATCGGCCGCCAGGGCGAGCAACGCCGAGCGCAGCTCGACGGCTTCCGGCCTGTCGGGCAGGAGGTCGTACACCTCGATGAAGCGGATCTGCCGGTAGGACTCCCCGGCGACCTTCAGCGGGCCGTCGATCAGCCGCCGGACGAGGGTGAAGCCGACCTCCTTGGCCAGGGGGGAGAGTTCCGGGTGGCCGACCTCCCCCAGCTCCTCACCGAGTTCGCGTCGCAGGCAGTCCGTCGCCGGTTCGCGGCCCTCCTCGCGGTACAGCCAGCGCGCGAAGTGCGGTACCCGCAGCGCGGACAGAAACCCCCGCAGATCGCGCTTCATCAGCGGCTGGATACGGCTCTCGGGTTCGAAGCCGATCTTGTCCAGGTCGGCGCGCGCCGTGTCGCGGTACTTGACGACTCCGCCGGGCGGCCCGAAGGCACCCGGCCGGGTGAGCGAGTCGAAGAGGACGTAGTGGTCCTCATCGTGCAGCCGAAGCAGCACGGCCACGGAGACGCGCATGCGGCGCCTCGGTGTGAAGAGCAGTCGCAGCAGGGACAGGTGGCGCCTGTTCTGCCAGAGTGTCCTGCCGATGTAGCCGAGCAGCGCGGCGGCGACGCTGACGACGATCTTCTCAATCACTGAGCCCCCTCCGCCGGGGATACTAGCCGTCACTCTGCGTGGACACGCCCGGAGTTCGACATTGAGGGCCGCTTTCGGCCGGGGAGTCTCCCGGACACCGCGAACCCCGGAACGTTCACGCCAACAGCCCGTGGATTCAGCCGCGTTGAACGAAGGAAGCGGACCGACGCAGAAGGGGACACACACCTCGTCGGTGACCTGGCCGTATGGCAGCCCTTCTGGTTCTAGGGGTGGCCGGGCGAAGACTAGGGGCAGGTAATGGTGGAGAACTCATTGCGCCGCTCGCTTGAATGGCTCAATGCGAGCCTTTGAGGCCCATTGGACCGCAGAGCCGCCCGCATCGGCGGGCCCGGGTGGAGATGGCGCATGACGACGACCCTGGAGAGTGCCCCCGCGAACGGAGCAACAACGACCGTCATCGGGAAGGTGGCGGAGTTGCATGCCCTTCGTGAGCAGGCGCGGCGCGGGCCCAGCGACCGTGCGACCGAGGCGCAGCATGCCAAGGGCAAGCTGACCGCGCGTGAGCGGATC
>NZ_JBSGZO010000615.1:0-4272 GCF_053611045.1 Streptomyces sp. NPDC054841
CCCATGCGGCGATCGTCCTCGGTGAGCACGAAGCCGGCGAGGCCGGCGCCGCCGAACAGCACGGCGTAGACGTCGGGTTCGGCGCGCGCGAAGTCCTGGTAGCAGCGGCAGAGCGCGGCGAGTTCGACGACCGGATCGGAGTCACCCGTCACCGACTCGGCGCGGGCGCGGAAGCGTGCGAAGCCCTCGCGCATCAGCTCCCGTACGAGCTCGGGCATCGAGCCGAAGTGGGTGTAGACAGCCATCGTGGAGGCGCCGACCTCCTTGACGAGGCGACGGGCGCTGAGGGCGCCCGGGCCCTGTTCGGCGAGGATGCGGGCCGCTTCGTCGAGCAGCCGACGGCGTACGGAGTTCGCGGATGGCACGGCAGCAGGGTAACGCTGTTATGGAACGTCACAGCGTTATGGACATCCGGCCCGGGGCCGAGGGAGGTCGCCTTGCCCGCGGGCCCCGGCGCGGAGGTCAGAAACCCAGCTTGCGCAGCTGCTTCGGGTCCCGCTGCCAGTCCTTGGCGACCTTCACATGGAGGTCGAGGAAGACCGGCGTGCCCAGCAGCGCCTCGATGTGCTTGCGGGACTTGATGCCGACCTCCTTGAGGCGGCTGCCCTTCGGGCCGATGATGATGCCCTTCTGGCTGGGGCGCTCGATGTAGACGTTCGCGTGGATGTCGAGGAGCGGCTTGTCGGCCGGGCGGTCCTCGCGGGGCAGCATCTCCTCGACGACGACCGCGATGGAGTGCGGCAGTTCGTCCCGTACGCCTTCGAGCGCGGCCTCGCGGATCAGCTCGGCGACCATGACCTGCTCGGGCTCGTCGGTGAGATCGCCCTCCGGGTAGAGCGGGGGGCTCTCCGGCATGAGCGGGACGAGGAGGTCACCGAGGAGCGCGACCTGCTTGTCGCCGACCGCGGACACCGGGACGATCTCCGCCCACTCGATGCCGAGCTCCTGGCCGAGCCGGTCGATGGCGATCAGCTGCTCCGCCAGCGTCTTGGAGTCGACCAGGTCGGTCTTGGTGACGATCGCGACCTTCGGGGTCTTCTTGATCCCGGCGAGCTCCTTGGCGATGAAACGATCCCCCGGGCCGACCTTCTCGTTGGCCGGCAGACAGAAGCCGATCACGTCGACCTCGGCCCAGGTCGTCCGTACGACGTCGTTGAGCCGCTCGCCGAGCAGCGTGCGCGGCTTGTGCAGGCCGGGGGTGTCGACGAGCACGAGCTGCGCGTTCAGGTCGGGGCGGTGCACGATGCCACGGACGGTGTGCCGGGTGGTCTGCGGCTTCTTGGAGGTGATCGCCACCTTCTGGCCGACCAGAGCGTTCGTGAGGGTGGACTTGCCCGCGTTGGGGCGGCCGACGAAGCAGGCGAAGCCGGCGCGGTGCGGGGCCTCGGATCCAGGGGTGTGAACGCTCATGCGAGCCATTCTCCCCGATCCCGGGCCACTCACGTACCGCGCACCCTTGGCGCACCTCGCGCTCACGCACCGCGCACCCCCGGCACGCCACGCCCTCACGCACCGCGGCACCCCTGGCACCTCGCGCTCACGCACCGCGCACCCCCGGCACGCCACGCCCTCACGCACCGCGGCACCCCTGGCACCCCGCGCTCACCCACCGCGCACCCCCGGCACGCCACGCCCTCACGCACCGCGCACCCTCCGGTGCCGCAGGCGGAGCCACGCCACCGTGCCGGCCCCGGCCGCCAGCAGGACGGCCACGACCAGCCACGGCAGGGCGACGAAGGACACCGCCGCGGACTCGCGCACGTCCTGTGCGCTCGCGGTCAGTGTGACGTCGCCCCAGTCGAGCTGGGGCGCTCCCGCCCAGCTCTCCGTGAGCCGGATCTTCTGGCGCGGCAGCAGCTCGCTGGGGATCTTCGTCAGCTCGCGGGCCAGGAGCGTACGGCCGAAGACTCCCTCGGCGCGCAGGGCGACCTTGGGGTTGAGGGTGACGTTGCCCCGGTTGTGGAGCGTGTACGAGATGACCGCGCTGCTTTCGCCGGCGCCGGGCAGCAGGGGCTTGTCGGGGGCGTACGTCACGTCCTCGACGGACAGGGCGGGCACGGTCGGGCCGTTCACCCGGAGATAGACCCGGGCGCCGACGGCCCGCTGGATGCCCACGGCGACGGCTCCGCCGCTCCCCGCGGCGATGCGCTCGTCGAGGGCGACCAGTGCTCCCGGGTGGTCGCCGGGCTCGGCGGTCCCGGGGACGGTGAGCGTGTACGGGACGGTGACCGAGGAGCGTGCCGGGACCGTGACCCGGTCGCGCTCCGGCTTCGCCCAGGCGCCGACGCCGCGCTGCCGCTCCTTCCGGGTACGTACGGCGAAGCCGCCGTCCCGCGCGGTGTTGTACGCGTCGGCGGCGTACAGCACGAAGGTCAGGGGGGCGGCGGTCTTGTTGCTGACGGTGACCTGGTCGGTGAGCGTGGTGCCGGGGTCGGCGGAGAGATAGAAGTACGGGCGGCGGCCCAGCTCGGAGGCGGCGGGCTCGACGGACCACTCACCGTTGTCGGCGGCGTGGGCGGTGCCCGGGGCGCCGTACAGGAGCGCGGCCAGGGCGAGGAGGAGTGCGGACAGCTTTCGCACGGTGCGAATCCCCGGGGTCGGGGCGGGCCGACCGGGTGCGCGCCCGGCCCGCCGTGGGTGTCAGGTGAGGGTGAGGGTCAGCACGCCCGCGTAGGCGCCGGGTGCGGTGAACGCCGGGACGTCCAGCGACACCTTCGCGCCCGCGGTGAACTCACCGCCGGTGAGCGCCGCGTTGGGGGTGGACGCCAGGGTCGCGCCGGCGCTGCCGACCACGCCCGCGGTGCCCGCCGCGCAGGTGCTGGGGCTGCCCGCCTTGGTGGTGCAGGACGGGGTCCAGGAGAGCTTGCCGGCGTCGATCTTTCCGCCGGGTCCGGTGAAGTCGGTGACCTTGCCGGTCAGGGACCAGCCCGCGGGGCCGCCGCGGAAGTCCTTGACCGTCACCGCGTTCAGGTCACCGGTGGAGGCGCCGCCCTTGCCGAAGTCGACGGACGTCAGCTGGACGGTGTCCCCGGCCTGGGTCATCGAGAGGGTTCCGGCCGCGACGGAGGAGTTCATCTTCTGGCTGTTGGCGGGGAGCGGGGTGTCGTCGATGACGGTGTAGGCCGCCGGGCCCGCGCCCTTGTCGGCATTCCAGGCGGCGCCTTCGTAGGCGACGACGCCGGTGGTGGCCTTGTCGTTCACCGTGAGCTGCGCGGTGAACGAGCCGCTGGAGCTTGCCTTGACCGTCGTCTTGTCGGCGGTCTCCGCCGCTCCGGAGCGGCCAGCCACGGTGACATCGGCGCCCGGGGCGAACTTGGTCCCGGTGACCGTGACCTTGTCGCCCGGTTTACCGGACGCCGTAGCGAGCTGGATGGCGCGCTCGTTGGGGACGGACTGCGGGGTGGCGACGATCGTCTGGGAGACGGGTGCGGGCGGGTTCGTCACCGTGCAGGGGGTGTCCAGCTCCATGATGTAGCTGGTGTGGATGTTGTAGTCGCCGGGCGAGAGCGTGGTCGTGCCAGGCGCGGTGACCGTGAACGTACCGGTCATGGAGAACGACGGGAACGGCGCCTTGCCCGGCACCGGCGGGTTCTTCTTCGGGCCGGTCATCGTGACACTGCCGGTCTGGGCACCGCCGAGGGTGACCTTGCCGGTGGGCGTCATGATGTCGGCCGGGAGGGCGATGTCGACGGGGTTGCCGGCGGCGGGTTTGGTCACGGTGTACGTGACGGTGACCGTGTCACCGACCTTGGGTGCGGCGTTGTCGACGGTGATCTCGGCGGTGGTCGTGCCGTCGATGGGCGGGATGCCGGCGATCGGCGGCGGTACGCAGTGCGTCGGGAAGTCGACCGCCTGTGAGGCCGTCACCTGGGCGTGGGCGGGGGCGATGAGGAACCCGCCGCCGGTGACCGCGAGCGCGGTCACCCCCAGAACGGCTGCCCAGCGTTGTCTTCGCGGAGCTGATCGTTGGGATGCCATGTGCTTCCCCCTTCAGTCGGTGGGCGCCATTGACGTGGCGGGGGGAAGAGAAGTCAATGGAATCGAAATGCACCGACTGATGACCCATCAGATACTGTCAAGATCGGTGTTTCCGCAGGTCAGTTGAGAGGCCGGCGCCACGGAAGGTGACGCCGGCCGGTGAGAGCGGGGTGCGGCGGCCGTGCCGTCGAAGGAGGAGTCGAGGCTGTCGCCAGAAGCGGCGGTTCCGCTGAGCGGGCCGCGCGAGGGACGCGCCTGCGGCGAGCTTTTCCCCACCCCGCCCCTTCCCGTAAC
>NZ_JBSGZO010000616.1:0-4267 GCF_053611045.1 Streptomyces sp. NPDC054841
CGTTTGAGCGGATACGTGACGGGCTAGGTTTCGCGACATGGTCTCCGAGCACTCCGTCTCCGAGCACGCCGCCCACGTACTCGTCGCCTCCAACCGCGGCCCCGTCTCGTACGCCTTCCGCGAGGACGGCACGCTCGACGCCCGGCGCGGCGGCGGCGGGCTGGTCTCCGGCCTGTCGGCGATCGGCCCCGACGCGGGCGCCCTGTGGGTGTGCGCGGCGCTCGGCGACGGCGACCGGGAGGCGGTGCGACGCGGCATCGGCGAGCCGGGCGTACGGATGCTCGACATCGACCCGGACATCCACGCGGACGCGTACAACGGCATCGCGAACTCGGTGCTGTGGTTCGTGAACCACATGCTGTACCAGACCCCGCTGGAGCCGGTCTTCGACACGGAGTTCCGGCGGCAGTGGGTCGCGTACCGCACGTACAACCGCGCCTTCGCGGAGGTGCTGGCGGCGGAGGCAGCGCCCGGCGCTGTCGTGCTGATCCAGGACTACCACCTGGCGCTCACCCCGGGGATGCTCCGCGAACACCGCCCCGACCTGCGGATCGGGCACTTCTCGCACACGCCGTGGGCACCGCCGGAGTACTTCCGGATGCTGCCGGACGACATCGCGGAGGAGCTGCTCCTGGGGATGCTGGGCGCGGACCGGCTGGGGTTCCTGACCTCCCGCTGGGCGCAGACGTTCATGCGGACCTGCCCTTCGGTGCTGGGCCCCTACGACGTGGTGCCGGCCTGGCCGAAGGACCAGGCGCCCAGTGTCACGGTCCGCGGCCCGGGGCCCGCCCACGGACGGACGTGGATCGGGGTGCACGGGCTGGGCGCGGACGCCGAGTTCCTGCGGCGCCGCTCGCACGAGCCGGACGTCGCGGAACGGATGGCCGCCCTGCGCGAGCAGATCGGCCCGGGACGGAAGACGATCGTCCGGGTGGACCGGACCGAGCTGTCCAAGAACATCGTGCGCGGGCTGCTGGCGTACCGGACGCTGCTCGACGAACACCCGGAGTGGCGTGAGCGGGTGGTGCATGTCGCGTTCGCGTATCCGTCGCGTCAGGACCTCGCCGTCTACCGCGACTACACGGCGGAGGTCTCCCGGGTCGCCGAGGAGATCAACGCCCAGTACGGCACGCCCGGCTGGACGCCGGTCGTCCTGCACGTCAAGGACGACTTCGCGCGCTCGCTGGCCGCGTACCGGATCGCGGACGTCGCCCTCGTCAACCCGATCCGGGACGGGATGAACCTGGTCGCCAAGGAGATCCCGGTCGTCTCGGACGCGGGGTGCGCGCTGGTGCTGTCGCGGGAGGCCGGGGCGTACGAGGAGCTCCACGAGGAGGCGATCGCCGTGAACCCGTTCGACGTCTCGGGCACGGCCGCCGCGCTGCACCAGGCGCTGTCGATGCCGGACGGCGAACGGGCCGAGCGCACCAAGCGGCTGGCCGCCGCGGCGACCGCGCTGCCGCCGCAGCAGTGGTTCCTCGACCAGCTACACGCGCTGCAGGCGCTCGGCGAGGGCGGCCAGGAAGCCGACGACTTCGCCGGGTCCTGACAGCAGCAGATCGGCGCGCTCGGCCAGCTCCGGCACCTCCGTGCTGCCGCTGCACACGAGCAGACCGGGCACCCCGTCCGAGCGGAGCTTCTCCACGGTGGCGAAGGCGGCGAGGTCGCCGAGGTCGTCGCCCGCGTAGAGGACGGCTCCGGCGTTCGTCTCGCGTACGTAGTCGGCGAGCGCGATGCCCTTGTCGGTGCCGGGCGGGCGCAGTTCCAGGACCAGCCGGCCCGGCTCCACGATCAGCCCGTGGCGGGCGGCCAGCTCGGTGATCGGCCGGCGCAGCGCCTCGAACGCGGCCTGCGGGTCGGCCGCGCGCCGCGTGTGCACCGCGACCGCACGCCCCTTCTCCTCGATCCAGGTGCCCTGCCAGGCCCCGATCTCGTCGAGGAACCCCGGCAGCTCGGCCCGTACGGCCGCGACGCCCGGATGCGGAGCGGAGGCGTGGACGGTGCCGCTGACGGCGTCCCACCGCTCGGCCCCGTAATGCCCGAGCACCACGAGATGCTCCAGCTCGTCGACCCCGGCGAAACCTCCGTACCGCACGGCAACCCCCGCCGGCCGTCCGGTCACCACGGCCACGGACCGGACGCGCGGCGCGAGCGCGGCCAGCGCCGCCACGGCACCCGGGTGCGCCCTGGCCTGCTCCGGGTCCGGCACGATCTCGGCCAGTGTCCCGTCGAAGTCCAGCGCGACCACGCTGTCCTGCGGTCGATCGAGAATCGCGGCGAGCCCGTCACGCCCGGCGGGTGTGGTCGGCTCCGGCAGTGCGTCCGAGTAGCTGCCCATGCCCCGACCCTATCGACGCGCTCCCCGCTCAGCTACGGCGCGCGCCATCGCCTTTCGCGCTGTGCGTCGTCAGCCTTTCGCGCTGCGCGTCATCGCCTTTCGCGCTGCGCGTCACGGACGCGGCGCAGGCGGTTGACCGTCACCGGGTCGTGGGCCAGCGCGCGCGGGTCGTCGAGGAGGGCGTTCAGGAGCTGGTAGTAGCGGGTCGGGGAGATGCCCAGGTCTTCCCGTATCGCCCGCTCCTTCGCACCCGGCCCGGGCCAGGAGGCGCGCTCGACGGCGAGGACGGCGCGGTCCCGGTCGGAGAGGTCCCGGCCGGACTCCCGGCCGGAGAGGTCGTCGGTCATATCAGCAACATAATGGGCCGTCCGGACAGTGCGGCGGCCCTGCCGGCTAGTCGTCGGCCTCGGCCTGGGCCGCGTCGGTCGCTATCCGGCCCAGCACCGCCGACGGCTCGCCGCCGCGCTTGACGGCCTTGCCGATGTTCTGCTTCACGCTGGCGCTGACCTTCGCCCACGACATCTCACCGGACGGATACAGCTCCGACGACGGCAGCGCCTCCAGGAACGGCCGCAGGTCCTTGTGCTTGTCGTCCGCCGCCATCGCCTCGCTCGCGCTGACCGTGACCGGCAGGATGTCGTAGCGGTCCGAGAACTCCAGCACGTTCTTGTCGCTGTACGCGAAGTCGAGGAAGCGGCCGATCTCCTTGCGGTGACCGTTCTGCTTGAAGGCCATCATCCAGTCGGCCACGCCCATCGAAGCCCTGGACTTGCCCTCCTTGCCGGGCATCGGCACCATGCCGACCTTCACGCCCTTCGCCTCCGCCTGCTGCATCAGCGTCGGGTGGCCGTTGAGCATGCCGACCTTCCCGCGCGTGAACGCCTCGAAGGCCTGCGCGCGGTCGAGCTTCCCCGGCGGAACCGGCCCGGTCAGCTTCGGGGTGACAAGGTTGTCCTTCAGCCAGGTGAAGGTCTTGATGTTGTCCGGGGAGTCGATCGCGTACGTGCCGCCGTTGGTGTCCCGGTAGCCGCCGCCCCCGCTCAGCATCCAGATCATCGCCTCGGCCTGGGACTCCTCGGAGCCGAGCGGCAGTGCGAAGGGGTACTCCACCCCGCGCGCCTTCAGCTTCTCCGCCGCGTCGCGCAGCTCGTCCCAGCTGCCGGGCGCCTTGACGCCCGCGTCCGCGAAGAGCTTCTCGTTGAAGAACAGCAGGCGGGTGCTGGCCGCGAACGGCAGGCCGTACTGGACCCGGCCGGCCTGGCCGGCCGCGCTGAGCAGCGGCAGGAAGTTCGCCTGCGTGGGGATGGAGACCAGCTCGTCCGCGCGGTACAGCTTGCCCTGGTCCGCATAGTCGGCGTACGCACCGATCTGGGCGAGGTCCGGCGCGTTGCCGTCGGCCACCATCTCGGCGACCTTCCGGTCGACGTCCTTCCATGAGTGGACGTCGACGTCGACCTTGATCCCGGGGTTCTTCGACTCGAACTCGCGGGCGAGGTCGTCCCAGTACTGCTGGGAGGAGTTGGCCGCGCTGTTGCCGTAGTCGGCGGCCACGAGCTTGAGGGTGACCTCGCCCGACGCGCCGGAGGTCCCGCACCCCGCCAGGACCGCTGTCATGCCGAATGCGACTCCTGCCGCGATCAGACCGAAGAAGCGCCGCTGCACGCCCTGTCCCCACCCTTGTTCTGCTTGCTCCGTAAAGGTAGAGGTCTACACCACAGGGCCCGAGATTGGAAACGCGACCGGTCACGCGGCTTTGTATGCGGGCGCAACAATCCCGAGTAGTGGACTAGACCTTTCATGGGTCCACGCGCGAGACTGTACGCGTGAGACACGTCATCGCCCTCGATGTGGGCGGCACCGGGATGAAGGCCGCCCTGGTCGGGGCGGACGGGGCACTGCTCCACGAGGCACGCCGCGCGACCGGAAGGG
>NZ_JBSGZO010000617.1:0-4265 GCF_053611045.1 Streptomyces sp. NPDC054841
GGATCGTAGACGGCGTACAGACAGGTGGCCCCGCTGATCCCCTGCCCGTCCCCCTCGGCGACGTCCTCGCCGGTGTCGATCTGGGCCACCAGATCGTCCAGACGGCCCAGCAGTTCCTCGGGAGGCATGTCCAGGGCGGAGAAGTTGTGAACGGCGGTGCGCAGCCGGCCCATGGTGGCCGCCGCGTGCAGGCCGTGGCCGACGACATCGCCGACCACCAGGGCCACCCGGGCACCGGACAGCGGGATGACGTCGAACCAGTCCCCGCCCACCCCGGCCTGGGCCGGCAGGTAGCGGTAGGCCACCTCGAGGGCTGTCTGCTCGGGCAGTCCGCGCGGCAGCAGGCTGCGCTGCAGAGTGACGGCCATGGTGTGCTCGCGGGTGTAGCGGCGGGCGTTGTCGATGCAGACCGCTGCCCGGGCGCCCAGCTCCTCGGCGAAGGACACGTCCTCCTCCTCGAACGGCGGGGAGCCGTCTGCCCGCCAGTAGTGTGCGGCTCCGAGCACCACCCCCCGGGCCCGCAGCGGGACCACGATCAGGGAGTGGATGCCGCGGTCCAGGACTCTCCGTGCGCGTGGGGGGTCCTGGGCCCGCCAGCCTTCGGAGGCGCTCAGGTCCCCCACCAGTACCGCTCGGCCGTCGGCCGCGCCTGCGGCCGTGGGGTGGGAGGCGACGAACCGGATGGACTCGCCGACCGGATAGAGGGGATGGTCCCCCTCCAGGCCGACGACGGCGGTGCGGCGCATCACGGTGCTCGCACCGGACGGCTCCTCACCGCGCAGGACCGGGTCCAGGAGCTCGACGGTGACGACGTCGGCGAACCGGGGGACCGCGACCTCCGCGAGTTCCTCGGCGGTGCGTGTGACGTCCAGGGTGGTCCCGATCCGCATCCCGGCGTCGTAGAGCAGCTGCAACCGTCCGCGGGCCGTCTCGGCCCTGCCGGCGAGAGCCTGCAGCTCGGTGGTGTCCCGCAGTGTCACCACACTGCTGGCCGGTCCACGGGAGGCGGTGAACCGCTTGTTGACGGCAAGCAGCCGGTCGGCCGCCAGGTGTACCTCATCGCTGGCCGGGCGCTCGGACGTCAGCAGCTCGGCGAGGTCCGCCTGCAGCCCCAGACCGGTGACATGACGGTGCTCCGCGTCCGCCGGAAGGTTCAGCAACCGCCGGGCCTCGTCGTTGGCCAGCAGCAGCCGGCCGTCACCTCCGATGATCAACACCCCCTCCCGCACCGCATGCAGGACCGCGTCGTGGTGCTCGTACATCCGGGTCATCTCGGCCGGGCCCAGACCGTGGGTCTGCCGCTGCAACCGCCGGCTCACCAGTGCCGACCCGGCTGCGGCCAGGGCGAGCGCCCCGGCCACGACCCCGACCAGGACGGGGAGCTGCTGATTCACCCTGTCCTGCACCTTCCCCACCGTGACGACGGCGGAGACGATGGCCACGACCGAGCCGCTGCTGTCCTTGACGGGGACCGCCGAGATCACGGAGAGCCCCAGGGCCCCCTGGAAGGTCTTGGTGAACGCCTTTCCGGACGCCGCCTCGGCGTAGGGGCCGATGACGTATTTCCCGATCTGTTTCGGGTCACTGTGGGTGAGGGTGATCCCGTCCGGCCTGTACACGATGACGGCGTCGACGCCGGCGGCCTTGCGGACCGCCTCGGCGCTCGGCTGAAGCTTCGCGGTCGGGTCGGGACTGTCCAATGCCGTCAGGAGCCCCGGGGAGGTCGCGAACGTCTGGGCCGCGGTGAGTGTCCGGTGCCGGGCGTCCGCCATGCTGTCGCGCCTCGCCTGCACGACGAGAGCCACCAGCGCGGCGGCGACGACCAGCACGACGACCGCCAGTTGCAGGAGGAACACCTGGCCCGCGAGGCTGCGCACGCTCAGCAGGGAACGCAAGCGCCGCAGCAGACGCCCCGCCGTTCCGCGACGGTGCGGCTGGTCCTGTTCCTGGTCGTGGTGTTCTTGACGGCCGTGTCCGGGGCGATGAAGCCGACCGGGCACATGAATACCTCTAGGCGAATTGAACAACTTACGCCTGATTTGACCCAAAACTCCGCGCATAGGTAATTTCTATCGCTTTGAGGTGCCGATCACGGGACGGTCGGGGCGGAAGCAGGCCGCGGTGGAACCACCGGGTGATGCCGGCTGTGCGGCCGCCCGAGCGCCGGGGCCCCGGCCGGGTCGGGACCGGCCTCGGGCAGCGTTGCTCGAAGAGTCCGCCCGCGCGGCACTTCTTCTCCGGCCGCGAGCTCGGCGATCGCCCTCGTCGGCTGTACGGCGTCGAGATCGATCCGGACCTCGCCCGAACCGCGGTGACGGCACTGGACCGTGCGGTCTGCAGTCCGCACCTGCGCCGGTGACGATGACGGCCACGGGCGAGGGCGCGGACGGCCGCAGGTGCGCATGGGACGGCACCCTCGTACGGCTCGGACACACGACGGTTTCAGCGGCGGCTCCGCGGTGCGCACGCTTTCCGACTGCCTGGTAACTTCGTCGAGTTGATCATCCACCGTGGCCCCGCCGGCCTGTGGACCACTGCGCGCTGCCCTGCCGTGCCGCGCCTGATCAGCACGCCAGGAACACCCTGACCACTTGTTAAGGACGCCGAATTGACCCGCTTCCGGCTCTACCGTTTATCCCGTCTCGCAGGGACCGCTGCGGTCTTCGCCCTCGCCGCCTCCGTGCTGCCCGCCACCCCGGCGCTCGCCGAGTCGTCCACGCCGCACCTCGACGCCGTCGAGCGGGCCCTGCGGCAGGTGTCACCAGGACTCGAAGGCCATGTGTGGGAGCGCACGAGCGGTAACAAGCTGGACGATTCCTCGGGCAACTCCTCGGACTGGCTGCAGCAGACCCCCGGCTGCTGGGGCGACGCCACCTGTGCCGAGCGTTCCGGTACCGAGCGGCTGCTGGCGAAGATGACCGAGAACATCTCGAAGGCCACACGCACGGTCGACATATCCACCCTGGCGCCGTTTCCGGACGGGGCGTTCCAGGATGCGATCGTCGCGGGCCTCAAGAACTCGGCCGGGGCCGGCAACAAGCTCAAGGTGCGCGTTCTCGTCGGGGCTGCGCCGATCTACCACATGAACGTGATTCCGTCGAAGTACCGCGACGAGCTGCGGTCCAAACTCGGCAAGGCCGCCGACGGCGTCACGCTGAACGTCGCGTCGATGACGACCTCCAAGACCGCGTTCTCGTGGAACCACTCGAAGCTCCTTGTGGTGGACGGCCAGTCGGTGATCACCGGCGGCATCAACAGCTGGAAGAACGACTACATCGACACCACTCACCCGGTGTCCGACGTCGACCTCGCGCTCACCGGTCCCGCCGCGGGATCCGCCGGCAGGTACCTGGACGAACTCTGGGCCTGGACGTGCCAGAACAAGGGCAACTTCGCCAAGGTCTGGTTCGCCTCGTCCCCCGGTGCGGACTGCATGCCCGCGATGGAGAAGGACTCCAACCCCGCCCAGGCCCCCGCGACCGGAAAGGTCCCGGTGATCGCCGTCGGCGGCCTCGGCGTCGGAATCAGGGACTCCGACCCGTTGTCGGCGTTCCGGCCGTCGCTGCCGACCGCGTCCGACACCAAGTGCGTCGTCGGCCTGCACGACCGCACCAACGCCGACCGCGACTACGACACGGTCAACCCGGAGGAGAGTGCCCTGCGGGCGCTGATCGACAGCGCGAGCAGCCACATCGAGATCTCCCAGCAGGACCTCAACGCCACATGTCCTCCGCTGCCGCGGTACGACATCCGCCTGTACGACGCCCTCGCGGCGAAGCTGGCTGCCGGTGTGAAGGTCCGCATCGTGGTCAGCGACCCGGCCAACCGCGGTGCGGTCGGCAGCGGCGGCTACTCGCAGATCAAGTCGCTGAACGAGATCAGCGATGTGCTGCGGAGCCGCCTCGCGCTGATCACCGGTGGCCGGCAGGAGGCGACGGCGACGATGTGCAGCAGCCTGCAGCTGGCCACCGGTCGTCACTCCGACACCGCCGCATGGGCCGACGGCAAGCCGTACGCGCAGCACCACAAGCTGGTTTCGGTGGACGGATCGGCCTTCTACATCGGATCGAAGAACCTCTACCCCGCCTGGCTGCAGGACTTCGGGTACATCGTGGAGAACCCGGAGGCGGCAGGACAGCTCTCCGCCGAGCTGCTGACCCCGCAGTGGAAGTACGCGCAGGCGACCGCCACCTTCGACTACGCCCGGGGGATCTGCCAGGGCTGACCCGGCGGCACCCGGCACACGAAGCGGCCCCGCCCGGCAG
>NZ_JBSGZO010000618.1:0-4236 GCF_053611045.1 Streptomyces sp. NPDC054841
GCCCAGGGCCTGTCCGGTGGATCTTGCCGGGCCGCTCCACCGGACGCTCCCTGGGCCCGGACAGGGCATAAAGGGGCTAGCAGATGCCGGAACCGCTGCTCATGCCGCTCGCCCCTCCGCCGTCCGCTTCAGGTCCCGCAGCCAGGCGACGAGCGACTGGTCGAGGGCCGTGAGCATCCCCTCAGGGTCCGCGTCGACGGGAGGTCCGGCCCAGGACTCCTCGGTGACGACCAACGTCCCGCCGCCCTCGCGGGGTTCCAGCGTCCAGCGGTGGATCCCGTCGATTCCGGCGGTGGGCCCGCCCCAGACGATGAGCCGGTTCGGCTCCACGGCCATCACCGTCGAGGTGATGTCGAGGCCGTGGGTGAGCCACCGGAACGAGGCGCCGACCGCCGGCTCACCGCTGAGTTCCGCGGTGTCGATTCCCGTGTTCCACGTGGGCCAGGCGTTGATGTCGGTGTGGAGGTGCCAGACGGTCTCGACCGGCGCGTCGATCGTGATCTCGTGTCGGGTCGCGATCATGCCGCACCGCCCGGGGTCTCGCCGCTGCCCGCGATGGCGGCGTCGGCGATCCAGGAGCCGTGGATGCCGGACGGGACACGGCGCGGTAGTTCGACCGTGGCGACGGGGGCGCCCACCGGCGCGGACGCGTCCAGGATCAGCAGCTGCGAGGCGTCCCGCTCCAGATCGCTGACCACGGTGAGCAGATAGCCGTCGTCCTCACGCGTCCCACCCTGCGCCGGTACGAAGACGGCCTCCCCGGGCATCCGGCCGCGGCCCATGGGCACCAGTTCCCGGGCACCGGTGCGGTGATCGTGCTTGGCGATGGCGTACTCGCTCAGTCCGGGACCGGGGAAGGCGACGGAGTAGCTGAAACGGTGCGGGAGACCGGTCAGATCCTCGTTGATCGTGGGGAACTCGGTGACGAGGTCGTCGACCGCCTCCTCGCTCGCGGTTCCGGTCGCCGGGTCGAGGATCCAGCGGTGGCCGGTCGCACCGACCATCGGCTGCGGCGCGTAACCGGGCGCGCCGATCCACCACTTCCAGGTCTGCTCCCAGGCACCGCGGTCGTAGCGGGGGCCGCTCAGTACGATCCGGCCGCGCTCGTCCTCGTACGCGTTCGCCACATGCAGCAGCGCGCCCGGCTCGACCTCGAACCACTTCACCACCGCGGGCCCGGACCGCGGCATGACGCCGATGCGCGGGGTGTAGGAGTCGCTCCAGCGGTACGGGATCCCGGAGTGCTCCGCCGGGTTGAACACGATGGGCAGGTCGAGCCAGATGACGTGCCGCTGTGTGATGGCGAAGTCGTGCATCAGGGAGGGGCCGGCTCCGTCGATGACCTCGGTACGGACGATCTCGCCCTTGGCATCGGCGACGTAGTACGTCAGGTGGGGCGGGAAGGGTCCGTAGCCGAAGAAGTGCAGCTCACCGGTGACCGGGTCGGTCTTCGGGTGCGCGGTCATCGCGGTCTTCAGCCTGCCGCCGAAGTCGAACGCGCCGACGGTGTCGAGCTCGGACGTCAGCTCGTACGGCAGGTTCACTTCCTGCAGCGCGAGGATGCGGCCCGCGTGCTCGATGACGTGGGTCGCGGCGTCGCTGGCCGTGAGGTCGGGGACGCCGTCCGCGCCGAGGTACGGGACGCCGTCGAGGGCGGGCGTGCGGACCCAGCGGTTGCGGTACCACTCGGCGCGGCCCTCCCGCAGGCGCAGACCGTGGATCATTCCGCTGCCCTTGAACCAGTGGGTGGGCGTGGAGCCGGGCTTGGGGTTGTGGCCGTTGCGGAAGTAGCGGCCGCTCAGCTCGGGCGGGATGGTGCCGTGGACGGTCAGCTCGTGTGCGGTGATCTCGTCGACGACGGGGGTGTAGTGCCCGGAGACGTACGGCTTGGTGATGGACTCGATGGTCATGACTGCTTCCTCCGGTTGATAGTGAACGTGGTGGTGCAGGTGGCCAGCGCGGCGAGTGCCGCAGCGGTTGCGAAGGCGGCGCCGTGGTCGGCCGCCGCGGGGGCGATGGCGGTCATCAGGGCGAGGCCCAGTGCCCCGCCGAGCTGCCGGGTGGTGTTGATCAGGCCGCCGGCGATCCCGGAGTCGGCCGTCGGCACGCCTTCGGTGGACAGCGCGGTGAGCCGTACGAAGGCGACCCCGAGGCCCGCGCCGATGAGCAGCGAGGGACCGAGGAGATGGACGGCGAACGACCCGTCGCCCGGTGCCAGGGACAACCACACGAGTCCGAGCGTGAGAACGGCGAGCGCTGCGGGAGTTCCGGCACGGGCGGGCAGCCGGGACGCGAGTACGGAACCGGCGACGACCGTGAGAGCGAGCGGGAGCTGCGTGAGCCCGGCGGCCAGCGGGCCGTATCCGAGGATCCGTTGCTGATAGAGCGGCAGGAAGTAGAACAGGCCCACCCAGACCGCGCCGAGCAGTGTCATGGCGATGTTGGCTGCGGCGACCCTGCCCGTACGCAGCAGCCGCGGCGGTACGAGGGGCGTGCGGGCCCTGACCTGCCGTACGGCGAAGAAGGCAAGGAGGCTCACACCGGCCACCCCCGCGACGAGGTGCTGCGCGGCGAGGGCGTAGGCGAGTGCGGTGAGCCCGGCGGTCGAGGTGACCGCGCCGAGAACGTCGACCTCGCCGCCGATGGGCCTGGCGGCCGGTACCAGGACGAGCGTCGCGGCGAGGGATGCGGCCGTGACCGGCACGGAGACGAGGAACACCGCCGGCCAGCCGTACAGCTCGGTGAGTACCCCGCTCAGCAGCACCCCCGCAGCACCGCCCGCCCCGGAGACCGCGCCCCACGCCCCGAGCGCTCTGCCCCTGCCGGGTCCCGGCGGGAACACGGTCAGGAGCAGGGCGAGCGCGGCGGGCGCGAGGAGCGCGGCACCGGCGCCCTGGACCGCACGGGCCGCGATGAGGACCGGCGCCGAGGGGGCGAGAGCCGATGCCAGTGCGGCGAGCCCGAACACGGCCATGCCCGCGGTGAACACCCGGCGGCGGCCCAGCAGATCGGAGAGCCGTCCACCGAGCAGCAGCAGCGCGCCGAAGGCCAGGACGTACGCGTTGACCACCCAGGAGAGCGCGGTGGGGGACATCTGCAGGCCGTCGCGGATCGACGGCAGGGCCACATTCACGATCGAGGTGCTCAGTACGACGAGGAACTGCGCCGTGGCGAGCGCCGCGAGAGCGGGGCCCCGGCGTACTGCCCTTGCTCCCCGGGCTCCGTCCGCTTCCTCCGAGCACTCTGCTTCCGCTGCTCCCTCTGCTGCTTCCTCTGTTTCCGAGAGCCGTGCCGTCACCGCTGTCATCTCCCTTCCTCAGGAAAGAGTGGTCGATCACTCACTGCTTGGGTCGAAGAAGGGGCCGCGTCGCCGCGGCCGCCCTCAGGGGGTGCTTCAGTAGTGGCGGAGGCCCGTCAGCAGCGTCCTCGTCCACGGTGCGTCCAGCTCCGTCGCTCCGATGGAGACGACGACATTGCAGAGAAAGCCCCTGGCGAAGAACGTCTGGATCAGCTCGTCCGGTGCGCCGGACGCGGACCGTACGTACTCCACCAGTCGCGCGTACAGTGCCTGCACCGCCGACTGGATCGCCGGCTCGCTCGCCGCGCAGTTCGCGTGCATCAGGACCCTCAGCAGGTCGTCCCGGTCCGCGATCAGGTGTGCGTACGCATCGCCCATCGCGTCCAGCACGGCAGCCGGCTCGACGCTCGCGGTCTCCGCGGCCGCCTCGGCCAGCCGCTCCCGGATCAGTCGGGAGCAGTTCTCGACTACGGCCACGAACAGCGCTTCCTTGTCGGGGAAGAGCCGGTACAGATACGCCTGGGAGATCCCGGCGCCCCTGGCCACCTCGGTCGTCGAGGTGCCGTAGTACCCGCGGGCCGCGAAGACCCGTGCCGCGGTGGCCAGGACCTCGCCGCGGCGCGCGTCGGCCGTGGAGAGCTGTCGCGTCCTTGTCGTCGCCATATGAGTAATAAACCACTCACACATTGGGGGTGTCAACTCCCAGGCAAGGGTTGAGCACCGCACCGCACCGCACCGCGCCGCACCGGACCGGACCGATCCGAAAAGGGCCCCGCACTCCGGCAGGAGTGCGAGGCCCTTTCCATACGGCCGGACAGGGATCCGGACGCGGCCTACCGCAGGCGGGCCATGAGTGCGTGTTCGACGAGGGTGATGAGGGCGCTCTTGGCGTCGGCGCGGTGGCGGGCGTCGGTGGTGATGATCGGTGCGTCGGGGCC
>NZ_JBSGZO010000619.1:0-4235 GCF_053611045.1 Streptomyces sp. NPDC054841
GGAGGGGACCCGCCCCGCAGCCACGGGCCGCAGACCTGCGACCGCCGGACGGTGCCGCTGTCAGGAAGTGAGGATGCCAATGCCGTCACCGAGCAGCTTCAACCCGAAGACGAGGAACAGCACCGCCATCACAGCGACGTTGTGCACCGCGGCCCAGTCCTTCCAGCCGCTGAGCGTGGTCTTCGCTCGATCTCCCCCGATCAGGAAGACTCCCAGCGGGGTCAGCAGTCCGAGCGCGCCGATCAGCACGAAGATCGCCAGCGACGCGATCTGCTCCACGACAGGAAGCCCGGACGAGGCGATCGAGGCGGCGGCGGCGATGATCAGCGGTGCGTTCTTGGCGTTGAGTGTGGCCAGCCCCAGCGCAAGTCCGAAGACCCTCACCGGCGTGAGGCGGTCGAGCGTGGCCATCCACTTCGGCAGCTGCGCCTCGGAGGCATTCGCAGGGCGCCGGTGCCACAGCCGAGCACCGAAGAAGACGAGCAGCACTCCCAGGGCAAGCTTGAGGCCGCCTACCCAGGTGGCCGGCTGACCACCGGCGGAACCGCCCCCTGATCCGGCGACAGCCAGCGTCACCCCGCCCAGCGCCGACAGCCCCAGAATCCAGCCGGCGGCGAACAGCAAGCCGTTCAGCCGTCCCCGAGGCGTGGCGAGCACGAGAATCATCGCGATGATCGGAAGCGGGCTGATGGCGACGGCGGCCGCAAAACCCAGCACGTCACCAAGGACTTTACCCATGCCGACCTCCGGTGGGGGATCAGGGCGATCAGCTGGGCAGGGCTCGGCCGAAGTGACCCGACAGCCCGTGCCGAGAGCCGCGTGACTGCCCTTGGGCCTGGGCCACAGAGCGTTCGAACATGTCCACAGACAACGTAGTTCGCATCTCGTCCGGCCGCATGACGCAGACGCCCGACGGGTGAACGACGCTGACCGCCGCGCGATACGTTCTCAGCACCTGCACCCGGCAGCGCGCGTACCGACGGCCTCCCAAATCGATCTGCCCAGCGCGGCTCGGGCCCCCACGGCGAGTGCCGGCCCCTCCGAGCCGGTACGCCGCCGTCAAGGACAACAGCCGCGGACACAGGCGGGTGGTCGTCTCCGCGGGCATCGGCTGACGCCGGCATGTCCCGTTCCCGAGCGGGCGATGTCTGCGCGCACGGGATAGGCTGCTGACGACAAAGTCAAGTTCTCCGGGCGCTGTTCCAGACGCCGGTTGCATTATTCGCAACGATCACTTCCACCTGTGGAGACCTTTGACGAGCGGGGTTGTCACCCTCGCATGCGAAGGGGTGGGCAGCGGCCGAATTTCTTCCTCGCAGGCCCACCCAGCGGGTTGCGCGCTGCAGCGGCGCCGCCTCGGAGCCCGCAGCTCTGCAGTCCCTGAATGGAGGATCGGGATGAGAGTTGTCGTAGATCTTTCCCGATGCCAGGGATATGCGCAGTGCGCTTTCCTGGCCCCGGACGCGTTCCGGATGCACGGCGAAGAAGCTCTGATGTATGACCCGAACCCCGACGATGCCCAGCGCGAGCAGGTGCTGCGCGCCGCGGCAGCCTGCCCGCTCCAGGCGATTCTGGTCGACCAGCTGGAAGGGCGGGACGCACCCGTGGGGGCGTCGCGGCCATGACCAGCGCCGACACCCTGAAGGAGTTCAAGCGCGACGGCCGCATCGTGATCGTCGGGGCGTCACTGGCGGGACTCCGGGCCGCGGAGGCTCTGCGCGACGAGGGTTTCACCGGATCGTTGACCATGATCGGTGACGAGTTGGGGGAGCCCTATGACCGGCCCCCGCTGTCCAAGCAGGTGCTGACCGGGTGGGTACCGGCCGGGGGCACCACGCTGCCGCGCCGTCGTGACATCGACGCGGAGTGGCTGCTGGGCGTGCCCGCCGACGGGCTGAACCTGGCGAACAACCACGTGCATCTCGCCGACGGCAGCGAGGTTCCCTTCGACCGGGTGCTGATCTCCACCGGGGTACGGGCCCGGCCGTGGTTCGTCGAGACCGAGGCGGCCCTGGACGGAGTGTTCGTCGTACGCACGCGCGAGGACGCCGACGGCCTGCAGCGGGCCCTCGCCGCCGGGCCCTCCCGTGTGCTGGTCATCGGCGCGGGCTTCACCGGCTCCGAGATCGCCTCCATCTGCCGCGAGCGGGACATCCCGGTGACCGTCGCCGAGCTCGCGTCGGCCCCGCTGGTCGGGGCGCTGGGCGCCATGATCGGTGAGGTCGCGGCGGACATGCAGCGCGCCCACGGTGTCGACCTGCGCTGCGGTGTCAAGGTCACCCGGCTGGAGGGCGACGCGCAGGGGCGCTTTCGCCGCGCTCACTTCGACGACGGCAGCACCGTCGACGCCGACGTGGCGGTGGTGGCGCTCGGCGGCATCCGCAACACCGAGTGGCTGCAGGACTCGGGACTGGCGGTAGGCGTATGGGGAGTCGCCTGCGACTCGGGCTGCCGCGCCTTCGACGTCAACGGCCTGGTCACCGACGACGTCTTCGTCGCCGGAGACGTGGCACGCTGCCCGAACCCGATCTACGAGTACCGGTTCATCTCGCTGGAGCACTGGGCCAACGCCGTGGAGCAGGCCGAGATCGCGGCGCACAACATGGTCAGCGGCCAGGCGGACCGCTGGCCCCACCTGACCATCCCGGCGTTCTGGTCGATCCAGTTCGGCGTCAACATCAAGTCCGTTGGTGTGCCGACCTTCGCCGACGAGGTCGTCGTCGCCCAGGGATCGGTGTCCGACCACCGCTTCGTCGCTGCATACGGCTACCAGGGCCGCGTCACCGCGGCGGTCAGCTTCAACAACGCGAAGTGGCTGGACCACTACCGGCAGCTGATCGAGACGGCCGCGCCCTTCCCGCCGCCCTGTCCCACGCCCGACCAGCCCGCCGACGCGAAACCGGTGCCTGTCGACTTCCCCGGCCTCACCCCGCTCAGCACGGGCGCCACGGTGGTCGTCACCGGCCATGACCCGGGCGAGCGGCGCGTCACGGCCCTGCGGCAGAACCGTCGGAGGTAATCGGAGGTAAGGCGACATGACCACGACCGAGACGCCCGACATCCTGCACCGGATCCTCGACTACTCCACCCGGGCCGACCCGTACCCGCTCTACGCCGAGCTGCGCCGGACGCCGGTGGCCCTGCTGGAGGACGGCAGCTACGTCATCAGCACCTACCGCGAGCTCACCGGCATACTGCACGACCCGCACCTGAGCTCCGACGTCCGCAACCTTTCGCGGCCGATGCCCGCGGTCGAGGGGCGTGCCACGCCGTCGTTCATCAACCTCGACCCGCCCGAGCACGACCGCCTGCGGCGCCTGGCCATGCGCCACTTCGGCCCCCCGCACACCCCGGGGCGGGTGGACGGCATGCGACCCGACCTGACCGCCATCGTCAGCGGCCTGATCGACGACTTCGCGGGCAAACAGCAGATCGACATCGTCGACGACTTCGCCTACCCGTTCCCCGTCACCGTGATCTGCCACCTGCTCGGCGTGCCACGCGAGGACGAACCGCGGTTCCACCTGTGGGTGAACGACATCATCAACTCGATCGACTACGACCCCAAGACCGACCCGAAGGAGAAACTGGACAACGGCGTGCAGGCCACCAAAGACCTGCGCCAGTACCTCGGCGGGCTGCTGGAACAACGCCACGGCCGGCCGGGCGACGACCTGCTGACACGACTGGCCAACGATGACGGGCCCGACGGGCGGATGACCGACGAGGAAATCATCAGCACCGCCAACCTGCTGCTCATCGCCGGCCACGAGACCACCGTCAACCTCATCACCAACGGCATGCTGACGCTGCTACGCCACCCGCAGGTGCTGCAGCGGCTGCGCGACGAACCGGAGCTGATCGTGCGACTGGTCGAGGAACTGCTGCGCTACGAGCCACCCGTGCACATCATCCCGTGGCGGGCGGCGTACAGCGACATCACCGTCGCCGACACCGTCATCCCCAAGGGCTCGAAGATCATGCTCATGCTCGCCTCGGGCAGCCGCGATCCGGACCGCTTCGACGAACCCGACCGCTTCGACCCCGACCGGCAGGACAACCAGCACCTCGGGTTCGGCAGCGGCATCCACCTGTGCTTCGGCGGCCCGATGGCCCGGCTGGAGACCCAGATCGCGCTGAGCGAGCTGGTCCGCCGCCTCGACAATCCCCGCCTCGTCGCCGACCCACCGCCGTACCGGCCCAGCCCGATCCTGCGAGGTCCGATTCATCTGCAC
>NZ_JBSGZO010000620.1:0-4162 GCF_053611045.1 Streptomyces sp. NPDC054841
GAGGCCCTGTCTTCATGCGCGTACAACGGGAAGATCACCCAGGTGGGAAGCCTGTTCGAACCACACGTTCCATGATCGGTTGAGATACGGCTTCTCAGCACAGGTCGCTCTGCGCGTGGCTGACTGGTTGTGCAGTTGTCGGTGGCCGCCCCGACAACGGGGGAGTTTATGCCGAAGCGGCCACTGCCCCGAGGCGCTGGGGGGCTCGGGGGAGCAGCACGGGTCCTTCTCTTCCGCACAGCTCATCCGGTACTACGGAGCCTCCACCCTCGGGGTTCACCCAAGTCGGGGACATTCGGAGACGTGCAGCGCAGTGCGATCTGAACCGCTCCGGGTCTGTTGGAGGCTCGATTCCCTGAGAGTACCCGCTGGGTGTGTCAGTCAGTAACGAGCGAATGAGTTGCCCTGCCCCTGACGCCGCACACTGAGCGGGGGACGTGGAACTACACGATCCACCCCGTCGAGCAGGACACGCCGGCCGTCACCCGGACCGAGGACCGGGAACTCATCAGAACCCGCGCCCTGCACACCCTGGCCGACCCGCGGCTGACCGGCATGACCCGAGAGGAGCTGGCCGTGCTGGCCGCTGATCTGGCCCCGGCACAGGCGGCCAGGGCCGAACAACGCTTCTTCGAGCAGCGTGGCGGACCGCGACGCAAGGCCAAGGGCAAGCACGGCCGCTCCTTGCTCACGAACGCCGACAACGTCCTGATCGCAGTCGTCTACCTGCGGCAGATCTGCTCACAGCTCGTACTGTCCGAGATGCTGGAAGTCAGCACGGGCCCGATCGCGGCCGCGATCACCGAGACCGGCAAACTGCTGACCGCGCGCCGGCACCGTATCGAGCCCACCGTGCTCCGCTTCACCAGCGCGAATGCCCTGAGTGTCGACGGTCAGCCAATTCCCCATGCCAAACGCCAGACAATTCCCCACCCTCTCCTGTCCGGTTGCTCACCCGAGCCGTCCAGGCGGCGCTCAATCGTCCTCAGTGCCTGCACTGGCTCTCCAGGCGGCAGTGACACATCCCTCTTCCCAGTGCCATCAACCTTTCGCGTCGCCATGTTCCAACAGCTTGCGGATCCGCTGGATGTCTGCTTCCGGCGGGATGTCCAGCGCGACCATCCGGAACTGCTCGATGCCCTCGCCGGTGGTGCCGAGCCGGTGGAAGGTCTCCAGCACGGTCTGTCGGGCCGCAGCGGAGCCTCCGTCCTTCAGCACGATCAACCGGATGGTGCAGTTCTCCGAAGCATGAACGGTCTCCCCGGCCCAGCGCAGGCCGTCGTCATCGACGTCCACGCGGACGACATCGCCGCTCGCGACCCCGCGCACGAACCACGGAGTGTTGTCGAGACGCACCGTTCCGTCGCCGAGGTCCAGTGCCCACAGGCTCTCGACGCTGGCCGGCGGCCAGCCGTCCTCGTCCACCTCCATCCGGAAGTGGACCTTCACGTGGGCGTCGCTGATGTTCGTCACCGCGCCATCATCCACGCGGACCAGCGGGACGGAACCGCGGGGCTGCGGAAGCGATCACTTCAGCACCCCGTGGCGGCGGTCAGGTGGTCGGAGGCTTCTCGGTGGGGTTCCTGGGGCGCTTGTTCGGCCGGTAGCTGGGGCCGTTCATGATGACCTGGTGACTGGAGTTGATCAGCCGGTCCAGGAGCGACTCGGCGACGACCGGGTTGGGGAAGAGGGGATACCAGTCGCTGGGCGCCCTGTTGCTGGTGATGATCAGGGACCGGCCCTGGCGTTCGGAGACGAGTTCGTAGAGGTCGTCGGCCTGGGACGCGGTCAGCTGGCGCATGGCGAAGTCGTCGAGGATGAGCAGGTCGGGGCGGACGAGCTCGCGCACGCGCTTGTCCCAGGTGCGGTCCGCGTGACCGCCTGCGAGCTCGGCGAGGATGCGGCTGGTCTTGGCGAACCGGACGTTGGCGCCCTGCCGGATGGCCTGGTGGCCGAGGGCCTGGGCGACGTGTGTCTTCCCGACGCCCGGTCCGAACAGAATGACGGACTCGCCGGAGTGGAGCCAGCGCAGGGCCGCGAGGTCGCGGATCTGAGCGGCGGGCAGCTTCGGGGAGGCGTTGAAGTCGAAGCCCTCCAGGGTGGCCTGCTGCTCGAACTTCGCCTTGCGCAGGCGGCGTTCGAGCGCGACGCTCTCACGTCGGGTGATCTCGTCCTGGCAGAGGACCTGGAGGAAGTCGAGGTGTCCCAGTTCGCCTTTCTGGGCCTGGGTGAGGCGGGCGTCGAGGGTCTCCAGCATCCCCGACAGCCGCAGGGTCTTGAGCGAGTCGCGCAGGGCGGTGGTCATCACGCTCACCGGGCGGCCTCCTCAACGTCATCGCGACCCTGGTCGTCGTGGACGTAGGTCGAGGTCTGGGTGGGGATGGCGGCGGGAAACAGGCCCTCGGGTCCATGCAGGAAGGCCGAGGCCCCGGCGTCACCGGTCTCGGGTTCTGGATCGGTCTCGGTGCCGGCGACCAGGATGCCCTTGACGGTGCGGTAGGACGGGTCGCCGACCGTGATGGCCTTGCGGCAGGCGGCCTCCAGGCGGGTGTCGCCGTACTTCTTCCGCAGCCCGAGCACTCCCTGGGCGGCGCGGAGCCGGTAGAGGGCGTTGACCTCCAAGAGCTGGTCGATCACCTCCCGGCAGGCGTCCCCGACCTGGGATGCCTGGCCGCGGCACCAAATCGGGGTGCGCATCTGGAAAGCGATCTTCTCGGGCGGGTAGTCGCCTCTGTCGGTGCGCTTGCCCTGCTCAAGTGCCGCGTGCGTCTTGACCAGCTCGCCCTCGTGGAAGATCTGCACCGTGACGGCGGTGGAGCGGACGTCGACGCGGCGTCCGATCAGGTTCCAGGGCACCGAGTAGAGGGTGCGGCCGACCTTGACGTGGATGTCCGGGCCGACCGTCGCCTTTGACCATCTGGCCAGCACGAACGGCTCGGCCGGCAGCGGAAGCAGGGCCTCGGCCTCCACCGCCTCGAACACGGACAGCGGTTTCGCACCGTCCAGCGGTCGGCACTGCCGCTGACCGGCGACGTTCGTTGCCCAGAGCAGGGCCTCGTCCTGCATGTGCTCGAGCGAGGTGAACGTCCGCCCGCTCCAGAACGAGTCGCGGACATAAGGCATGGGCCGCTCAACTCTGGGCTTGGACTGAACCGTCAAATGCTCCTGATCCGCATGGTGCGGAGCGACTTGTGACGGTCACGCACCCGTTCCATCCGTGGCACGGCCGGTCGTACGAGTTCGTCGTACGGCGCAAGAACTGGGGTGAGGACAGCGTGTACTTCCGCGACGAGGCGGGAGAGGTGCTGTCCGCACCGACGGCGTGGACGGATGCGGGTGGCGAGGACCCGTTCGTGGTTCTCGCGGCGGGCCGCAGCCCGTTCCGCATCGAGGATCTGCTCGCCCTGGCCGACTTGATCGGCCACCTCGACGGCCGCGGTGCGAGTGCATGGGAGATGACGCCGTGACTACCTTGGGATTCACGCCGCGGTGGCGGGGGCGTGTCCGGCGCACGGTGATCGAGACAGCGCACGCCATGCCGACTGGCCTGCACCGATACGTGATCCGGTGCCTCTGCGCGCTCTTGGTTGTGATCGGCCGCGACGCAATTCTTGAGGCAGCACGTGAGCGAGGGAGGCGGTATGGCCGGCAACGCGACGGACGATCCGAAAGAGGCCGCGCTGCGGGCGACCCGGACGCTGAACCCGCATCCGGAGGCCGTGGTCGACGCGGAGTTCACCGCCTCGCCGTTCTGCGATCCACGGGACCTGGTGCAGGTGAAGTACGAGATGGTGCGCCGGGTCCGGGTGGACAAGGCGCCCGCCGCCAGGGCGGTGCGGGAGTTCGGATTCTCACGGCAGGTCTACTACGACGCCGCGGCCGCACTCGACGCGGGCGGTCCGGCCGCCCTGGTCCCGGGCAAACCGGGCCCGAAGGGGCCGCGCAAACTCACCGACGAGGTGATGGAGTACGTCGAAACACGGCTGGCCGCCGAGCCGTCCCTGCGCTCGGGGGACCTGACCGACGCCGTCGCCAGCGAGTACGGCCTGAGCGTCCACCCGCGCTCTATCGAGCGGGCCCTGGCCCGACGAGCGGCCTCACGCACCCAGGAGTCACCCAAAAGCCGCAGCTGACAGCCCTGCGACTACGGGACCCGTGGACC
>NZ_JBSGZO010000621.1:0-4160 GCF_053611045.1 Streptomyces sp. NPDC054841
GCCGGGACCGGTGTGTCAGACCCTTGTCCAGGGCCAGTGCGCGTTACGGCCCGCCTCCAGCAGCGGAACCATCCTGAACGCCGCGTCGCTCAGGCCGCCGAAGGTGTGCCGGTTGCCCCCACCGGACGGACCGTGCCCGGCCCGGTACCCCGCGAGGTTCCAGGTGTAGACGGGGATGTGCGCCGGGACCTGCTCGGTCGGGTCGCCGTAGTAGCTGCCCATCGCCTGCTCGTCGGTGACGATCAGCACCCGGTCGTGCTTCTTGTAGTGCTTGCGCACCGCCTCGGTGGTGTTGGTCCCTCCGAGGTCACCGAAGCGCCCCAGCACCTTCAGCACCGACTCGCCCTTGCTGTACTTCACGCGCGCGCTGCTGGTGCCGAACTCGACCAGGTCCGCGTCGGCCGCCCGCATCGCCAGCGCCGAGCCGAAGACCGCCGCCGCGTCCGCCCGGTTGAGCTGCGAACGGTCGGACAGGGGCGACCACATCGAGCCGGACCGGTCCACCAGGATCAGCGTCCGCCCCGGCATCGCGGGCACATTCGCGAGCGAGTGCCCGAGCGCCTTCTCCAGCGGGTACGACCAGCGCAGCGACGGCGCGTGCCGGTACGCGGCCAGATAGCGGAAGGGGAACTGCCGCGAGGCCGCGACCACCTCAGGGTCCGAGATCTTCGCCGCGACACGCGCCGCGGCCTCGTCCGAGACCCCTGCCTCGTCGAAGTTCCGCAGATTCCGGACCAGCGCCATCGCGCCCATGGACGGGATGACGGCCTCCCAGGCCGCCGCGTCCATCGGCCCCTGCAGCCAGCCCGCCAGCGCCTCCCAGGTCATCCCGGCTCCGGCCAGCCGCTCCGCGCCGTCCGGCCCGGTGACCACGGCCCGCCGCTCGGCCACCGGCAGCGCCATCAGCGCCCGGTGGGCGGTCAGCGTACGGTTCGACGCGGGCGGTACGGCGGTGTCCGGGTGGTAGCGGCGGTCCAGGGCGTACTGGAACAGCTCGCCCTGCCACGGCTTGTCGGAGTCGGGCGAGGCGTGCACGAGGTTGAGGATGTCGCCGAAGCGGTATCCCTTGGCGGCGGTGTCGTACTTCAGCAGCGACTTGCCGTTGTAGAGGCGGCGTACGGCGTCCGCGATTCCGCGCTTGACGGGCTTGGGCACGGCCCGCCCGTACCGCGAGGTCCAGTAGCCGAGCAACTCCCCGGGCTCGTCGGCCCGGCGCAGCACGGACGCGACGACCTGCCGGTTCGACGGGCCCTCGGTGGCGCCCGCGTCCAGTCGGGCCTTCACGTACTCGGCGGCGCCGACGAGCGAGGCGGTACGCATGTTGGCGTCACCGCGCAGCCAGCCGAGCAGGCCGGCGGTCCACTCGGGGTCCTCGACGGCGAGCGTACGGACGAGCGCGGCGAAGCGGTCGTCGCGGGCCTCGCCGGACTCGTAGAAGGTCCGCTGCGAGACGAAGTTGGCGACGGCGAGCAGAAAGAGTTCGGACCTGGCATCCCGCAGGTGTCCTCGGCCGCCCTGATGGGTGACCGTGGTGCGCCCGGTGGTCTTCACGGGCGAGGCCGCCTGGGGCCTGGTCGTACGGATGTTGAAGCGTGCCATGTGAATTCCCCCGAATTCATAAGTTCCAGGGGAAGCGCAGCATGATGAGGGGTGCCCGAGATCAGAGTCGGCGACGGGCTTGTTCCTACTGCTCTACCGATTGAGCTACACGCCCCTAAAGGCGTGACGGGACTCGAACCCGCAACCCGCAGATTGATTGAAGTATCCGTTGCCTGCGCACCGGGCACCCCTCATCGCATGCTGTGCCTCCCGAGATCAAGGACGGCTGCGGTCCGGTTTTCGATGCGAACGAAGTAACCGCGGCCTGCGCACCGGGAGGTGCATGAAGTTGTGGTGTCCAGAGAACAGTTCGGCGGAACCGACGTGTTGGTGCTCCAACCCCTGAGCTACACCGGCCTGAGTACCGGCGACGGGACTCGAACCCGTGACCTCCCCATTATGAGTGGAAGTAGGTCCTGCCTGCGCACCTGGACGTGGATCACTCTAGGGACGCAGGCAGGACGTACGCCAAGGGTTTTTCAGGGGGCTTTCAGCAGGCTCGCTTCCACGGCCCCGTGATCGCGACCATGATGCCCGGGGTCTGGATGTTGGCGAACAGCGTCCGTCCGTCGGGCGAGAAGACGACTCCCGTGAACTCGCTGTACTCCGGCTCCTCCTCGGTGCCGATGTTCAGGTCGTTGCGGGCGATCGGGTACGTACGACCGCGCTCGGTCGCGCCGAAGAGGTGCTGGATGCCCTCGCCGTCCTCGGCGATGATCAGGCCGCCGTACGGCGAGACGGTGATGTTGTCGGGGCCGTCGTACGCGCCGTCCTTCGACGGGTCGGCGTTCACGCCGAGCAGCACCTTGAGGGTGAGCGTCCGGCGCCGCGGGTCGTAGAACCAGACCTGGCCGTCGTGCGGCCGGCCCGGGCTCTCCTCGCGAGCGTACGAGGACACGATGTACGCGCCGCCGTCCGCCCACCACATGCCCTCGAGCTTGCGGGCCCGGGTGACCTCGCCGTCGCCGAACTGCTTGCGCACCGGCACGGTCTTGGCATCCCGGTCCGGGACGTCGACCCAGTCCACGCCGTACACCGTGCCGGTCTTCGTGGCACGGGACAGGTCGTCGACGAAACGGCCGCCCGCGTCGAAGCACTTGGGCGCCTGGAGCAGGCCGGCGTCCTCGGGGATGTGGCGCAGCCGGCCGCGGCCGTGCTGGAAGCCCTGCGGCGGGACCCAGCGGTAGAAGAGGCCGTTGGGGCCGGCGGCATCCTCGGTGAGGTAGGCGTGGTCGCGCTTGGTGTCGATGACGACGGCCTCGTGGTCGTAGCGGCCGAAGGCCTTGATCGGCACGGGGTGGCGGTTGGCGCGGCGGTCGTAGGGGTCGACCTCGAAGACGTAGCCGTGGTCCTTGGTCATGCCGTTCTGGCCGGCCCGGTCGGAGTTCTCCTCGCAGGTGAGCCAGGTGCCCCAGGGAGTGCGTCCGCCCGCGCAGTTGGTGGACGTGCCGGCGATGCCGACCCATTCGGCGGTGCGGCCGTCGCGGTGGGTCTCGACGACGGTGCAGCCGCCTGCGGCGGCCGGGTCGTAGACGAGGCCGTCGGTCAGCGGGACGGGGTACTGCCACTTGGACCGGGGGCCCTTGAGCTCGTGGTTGTTGACGAGCAGGGTGACGCCGCGGGGGCCCTCGAAGCTCGCGGTGCCGTCGTGGTTGGACGGGGTGAACTCGCCCGACTCCAGCTTCGTGACGCCGCTGTGGGTGATGACGCGGTACGAGAAGCCGGCGGGGAGGGCGAGGATGCCCTCGGGGTCGGGGAGGAGCGGCCCGTAGCCGGGGCCGTGCTCGTGACCGTGACCGTGGCCGGTGGCTTCTGCGGCCGTCTCCTCGGTGTTGTCCTCGGCGGCGAGCGCGCCGGGTGCGGTGGCGAGTGCGCCGACGGCACCGGTGAGGGCGACTCCCGCGCCGGTGAGCGCGGACTGTCTGGTGAATTCCCTGCGGCTGAGCGGCATCGCGGTCTCCTGAGGGGATGGGTAGGCGTGGTGCCTGGAGGTCTGGCGGCGCGAGTCTGCGGGGCAACGCTCCCGCTCACGCCTAAACGGCAGTTGAACACCTTGCAACATCACACGGCACCGAGAAGCCCTCTTCCGTGAATCTGCCGGTGCTTTGCCGAGTCGCTGCCGGGTCGCACCGCCCCGTCGTCCCGCGACACTTGGGCGGGGCCCGGGACAGGGCCGCACCCACCCGGCGCGTCCGGCGCTCGAGAACCGGGTTCGGGGCCGAGCCCGGGTGTCAGACGCCAGGACCGGGTCCGGGGCCGAGCCCCGGCGTCGGCCCAGGTGTCAGACGCCAGGACCGGGTTCGGGGCCGAGCCCCGGCGTCGGCCCAGGTGTCAGACGCCAGGACCCGTTCCGGGGCCGAGCCCCGGCATCGGCCCGCGGCTGTCAGGCGCCGCGCTTGGACCTCGCCTTGAAGGCCGCCTTGCGCGCGTCCTTCGCCGTCTTCTTGTCGCGGTGGAGGTGGCCCATCGCCTCCAGAACGTCCGCCGTGGCCGGGTGGTCGACCCGCCACGCCGCGTCGAAGAATCCGCTGTGGCGCCCGACGAGGCCCTCGACCAGGTCC
>NZ_JBSGZO010000622.1:0-4144 GCF_053611045.1 Streptomyces sp. NPDC054841
GACCTACGCCGTCAGCAGCACGCCCGCGTAGGACGCCGTGGCGATCAGCACCCAGGCGGTCAGCCCGACGGCGGCGACCCGCACACCGGTGCGGGTGAGGGACGGCAGATGCACCGCGCTGCCCAGGCCGAAGAGTGCCGCGGCGAGCAGCAGTTCCTGTGCCGTGCCGGCGGTGGTCAGGACGGGTGCGGGCACCAGCCCCGTCGTGCGCAGCACCACCATGGCGAGGAATCCGAGGACGAAGAGCGGTACCAGCGGGGGGCGTCCGGCGGCGGGGGCGCCTCGGCCCCGGCGCCTGGCGGAGACCACGAAGCCCGCGACCAGCGGGGCCAGCAGCGCCACCCGCATGAGTTTGACCAGGACCGCCTCGCCCAGCGCGCCGGTTCCGGCGGTCTGGGCGGTGGCCACCACCTGCCCCACATCATGGACGCCCGCCCCCACCCAGCGTCCGAACTCCGCGTCGGTCAGCCCCAACGGGCCGTGCAGCAGCGGGAGTACGGCGATGGCGAGGGTGCCGCACAAGGTCACCAGAGCGACCGGCGTGACGGCGTCCTCGTCGTCGCTGTCGCGCACGGCGCTCACCGCGCCGATCGCGGAGGCGCCGCAGATGGAGTAGCCGGTGGCGATCAGCAGCGGCTGATCACCGGGCAGCCCGAGCCGGCGCCCCAGCCACCAGGTGCCCCAGAACGTGGCGGCCACCACGACGAGCACCATGCCCACCGTCGCCCAGCCCAGACTCAGGACGTCCGCCATGCTCAGCCGGAGACCGAGCAGCACGACTCCGATGCGCATCAGCCGCTTCGCGGCCAGTGTGAGGCCCGTACGGCACCGGCCGTGGACGCGGGTGCGCAGCCAGGGGCTGTGCGCGGCGGCGATGCCGAGCACGACGGCGGCGGTGAGCATCGGCACGGCGGGCAGTGCGGAGTGCACCAGCCATGCCGCGCCCACACCGGCGGCCGCCAGCACGAGCCCCGGACCGGGGCCGGTGGCCCCGGCCGACCCTGCGGCCCTGCCGCGGGCCGCGATGCCGTGCGCGCGTGAGCCGGCGAGGGCCATCAGCGGTCGGCCGGCAGGCGGTAGACGCGCCGGATGCTGGTGCCCAGACGGGAGATGTCGGCCCCGTACACATGGAGGGACAGGGCGGTGCAGGTTCCGGCGTTGCGCACGAGGTGGATGTCGCCGGGCGGTGCGAAGGCGGAGACCGCGCCGCGCGGGTTCACCACGTCCTGGGTGGCGACCAGCCGGGCCGTGTCGCCGTGCGGGACCAGCTGATAGCGGCGCTCGTGCTCCTCGCCCTCATGAACGCCGGTCACACACCAGGAGACGTGGTCGTGGATCGGTGTGACCTGCCCGGGCAGCCAGACCAGGGCCACGACGGAGAAGCTGCCGTCGTGCTCGGCGTGCAGCACATGCTGGCGGTAACACTCGGGGTCGCCCTCGCACTGCTCGGCGGTGAGCAGGTCGGGCATGCCCAGGTGCGGGACGAGCCGTTCCGCCACGAGCCGCGCCGTGGGCTCCGATGGCAGCCCGCGGTCCACGGTCTCGCGTATCTCCGCGACGAGGGCGCGCAGGCGTGCGGTGGTCCGGGGAACGGTGGTCGTGGCTGCGTTCGGAGGCGTCATGGCGGCAGCGTCCGCCCACCCGCTCGCACGCGTCCAAGGAGGAATGCTTGCCGGGCATCCAACAAGTGCTTATGGGTGGGGATACGAGACCGTGGGGCGCAGACGGCCGGCTCAGCGGCCGGACTTCTGCTCAGTAGCCGAGCTCCCGCTCAGTAGCCGGGCTTCCGCTCAGCGGCCGGACTTCCGCTCAGCAGCCGATCTTCCGCTCGGCCACCGCCACGAGCTGGTCCAGCACGAGGGCGGTCGCGGGGATCCGCTGATGGTCGCGGAGCACGTACGCATAGACCTGACGGCGGGTGTGCGGCTCCAGGATCCGGCCCGTGACCTTCTGGTGGCAGAGGAACGACAGCACCAGCGCCGGCACCATGGCGATACCGACCCCCGCCGCGACCAGGCTCTGCATCACCAGGTTGTCGTCCGTCGTGCACGCGACATCGGGCGAGAACCCTTCCTCGGCGCAGGCGTGCAGGAAGTTGGCACGACAGCGCAGGCAGCCCGCGATCCACTTCTCGTGTGCAAGATCGGCCAGACGCACGGCGCGGCGCCGGGCCAGCGGATGCCCGGTGGGGAGCAGCACGGTCAGCGGATCCTCCAGCAGCCGGACCTCCGACAGTTCATCCGGAATCTCCACCGACTGGCCCGGATAACGGAACGCCAGGGTGATGTCGCAGGCGCCCTGGGCCACGAGCCGCACTGATTCGGGCGGCTCGCTCTCCACCAACTCCACTCTGATGCCGGGGTGTTCGGTAGCGAGTCGGGCCATGGCCTCGGGAATGATGGTCGCCCCGGCGCTGGGGAACGCGCACACCCGCGCCCGCCCGGAGCGTAACCTCGCTATGGCGTCGATCTGCTGCTGAGCCACCGTCAGACTGTCCAGGATCGTCCCGGCGTGCCGGGTCAGCGCCTCCCCGGCCTCGGTGAGCCGGAGGCCCCGCCCGACCCGGGTGAACAGTGCTGTGCCGACATCCCGCTCCAGCGCCTTCATCTGCTGGCTGACGGCGGGCTGGGTGTAGCCCAGCGCGCGTGCGGCGGCCGAGTAGGAACCGGTCCTGACGACCTCGTGAAAGGTCTTGATGTACCGGGAGTCAAACACAGCAAAAAGCATAAGCAGAAATTGGGAGGACAGAAGAAGGTGCGGGCGCCGCTTTTGAGCCGATGTCAGCCAGGGAGTGGCTTCAAGGCAGCGTCGCCCGCCGGGCGGCACCGAGCGGCAGCTCAGGCACCCATGGAGAACGTCGCCGGGTCCGGGCCGAGCCGCCGGCCCTCGTCCAGGGCGCCGAACGCCGCCAGATCGTCGGCGTCCAGCTCGAAGCCGAACACGTCGATGTTCTCCCGGATCCGGGCCGGGGTCACGGACTTGGGGATCACGATGTTGCCCAGCTGCAGATGCCAGCGGAGCACGACCTGCGCCGGGGTCTTCCCGTGCTTCTGCGCGATCGCGACGATCGTCGGGACCTCCAGCAGGCCCCGCCCCTGGCCCAGCGGGGACCAGGCCTCGGTGGCGATGCCGTGCTTGGCGTGCAATGCCCGCGACTCGGCCTGCTGGAGCTGCGGGTGGAGCTCGATCTGGTTCACCGCGGGCACGATGGAGGTCTCGCCCAGCAGCCGCTCCAGGTGCGCGGGAAGGAAGTTGGAGACGCCGATCGCCTTGGCGCGGCCGTCGGCCAGGATCGTCTCGAAAGCCTTGTACGTGTCCACGTACGCGTCCTTGGCCGGCAGCGGCCAGTGGATCAGGTACAGGTCGACGTAGTCGAGGCCCAGCCTGGTGAGGGAGGCGTCGAACGCGCGGAGCGTGGAGTCGTAGCCCTGATCGGCGTTCCAGAGCTTGGTGGTGACGAAGAGCTCCTCGCGGGGGATCCCGCAGGCGGCGACGGCCTGGCCCGTGCCCTTCTCGTTCTCGTAGACGGCTGCCGTGTCGATGCTGCGGTAACCGGCCTCCAGGGCAGTACCGACGGCCTTCGCCGCCTCGTTGTCCGGCACCTGCCACACGCCGAAGCCGAGCTGCGGCATGGAGACACCGTTGTTGAGGGTGATGGAGGGGACCTTGCTCACGAGCGGTCGATCCTTACGTCGTCGGGTGGTGCTCACATGGTCAACGATCACCCCGGCGGGGGCATTCCCGTCCGGGAAGTTGGCCGATGCGGCTCCGACCTTATTGGTCGGAACCATTGACCGCGACCCGCCATGGCGCCACCCTATTGCACATTGCTGAACGCGGGACATCCATGTGAACGCCGCGTTCGGTCCTGTCCCACCATGCCCACCATGCCCGCCCCTTGGGCAGCTCCTGAACCCCACCTCTCAGGAAGGCAGGTACAGAAATGAAGGAGACGAAGGAGACACAGGAAACATCGGAGGAGGCGGCCGTCTGGCAGACCCCCGAGTACGTGGTCGTCGACACCGCGCTCGAGGTCACCGCCTACGCCCTCACCGACCGGTAGTCCCCGCCGCCATGCTGCTGCAGGTGCTCGGCACCGCGGCGGGCGGCGGGCTGCCCCAGTGGAACTGCGCGTGTCCCGGCT
>NZ_JBSGZO010000623.1:0-4144 GCF_053611045.1 Streptomyces sp. NPDC054841
GCCGAAGGCCGTACCGGGGTCTGGGGGCCTGCCCCCAGTTCGGGAAGGGGCGGGGAGGGGACAAGCCCGCCGCAGGCGCCCACCCCTCGCGGGCCGGGGGCCGGGCGGGGCGGAGCGCCGGCGGGGGCTGGGGACTTGCCCCAGCCCGGGAACAGCGCGCCGGGGTCGGGCGTTGGGCACGGCATGACGATCAATGGGCAGCCCGAGGTGCTGCGTTACACCGCGTTCTCCAGCGACCCGGACGGCGGAAACCCCGCGGGTGTCGTGCTGGACGCCGCCGGGCTGGACGACAGCGACATGCTGGGGATCGCCGCCGGGCTGGGGTACTCCGAGTCGGCGTTTCTGACCGCTCCCCCGGAGGGGCTCGGCGGCGCGGACGGCCGGGCGTACACCCTCCGGTTCTTCAGCCCCAAGGCCGAGGTGCCGTTCTGCGGGCACGCCACCGTCGCCACCGCCGTCGCGCTCGCCGAGCGCATGGGGCCGGGGGAGCTGCTGTTCGCCACACCCGCGGGGACCGTTCCGGTGTCGGTGACCGAGGAGGGCGGGGCACTCCGCGCCACGCTCACCAGCGTCGAGCCGCACATCGAGGAGATCGCCGAAGACGACCTCACCGAGGCACTCGCCGCGCTCGACTGGCCGGCCGCCGACCTCGACCCCGCCTTCCCGCCCCGTATCGCCTTCGCCGGCGCCCGCCATCTGGTCATCGCGGCGGCGACCCGCGCGCGCCTCGCGGACCTCGCGTACGACTTCGCCCGCCTCGAAGCCCTGATGCACCGCCTGGACCTGACCACCGTCCAGCTGGTGTGGCGGGAGTCCCCCACCGTCTTCCACGTCCGCGACCCGTTCCCCGTCGGTGGTGTCGTGGAGGACCCGGCGACCGGCGCCGCGGCCGCCGCGTTCGGCGCGTACGTCCGCGAGTTCGGACTGGTATCCGAGGACGCCGTCCTCACCCTGCACCAGGGCGAGGACCTGGGCCGTCCGGGCGTGCTCACGGTGACGCTGCGCGCGGGCGACCCGCGCATCCGTGTCAGCGGCGCGGGGACGCGTATCGGCTGAAGCGCCGGCCGACGCATCAGCCGCCGACGCATCAGCTGAAGCGCACGGGCAGGTGCTTGATCCCGTTGATGAAGTCCGAGCGCATGCGCCGCGGTTCGCCCGTCAGCTCGACGTGCGGATGGCGGCGCAGCAGCTCCCGGGTGAGGGCCGTGATCTGCGAACGGGCGAGCCCGGCGCCCAGGCAGTAGTGCGGGCCGCCACCGCCGAAGGTGAGGTGTTCGTTGGGGGTGCGGCGGATGTCGAAGACGTCCGGGGCGCGGAAGACGTCCTCGTCCCGGTTGCCGGACGTGTAGTAGAGAACCGCCTTCTGCCCCGCCGCCACCGGCACCCCTCCGATCTCCGTGTCTCTCGTCGCCGTACGCCGGAAGTTGTGTATCGACCCGTTCCAGCGCAGGAACTCCTCCGTGGCCGTCGCCCACAGCGTGTCGTCGTCGATCCCCTTCACCAGCTCCGCCCGCGCCTCCGGATGCTCGATCAGGCTCAGCAGCGTCCCGGCGAGGAGATTGCGGGTGGTCTCGTTGCCCGCCACGCACAGCGTCACGAAGAACATGTCGATCTCGTGGGCCGTGAGCCGCTCCCCCTCCACCTCGGCGTGGACGAGCGCGCTGAGGATGTCCCCGCGTGGCTCGCGCAGCCGCTCGGCGGCCAGCGCGTCGCAGTACGCGTAGATCTCCGCCGCAGCGATCTGTCCGTCGGCCTCGCTCGTACGGAAGTCCGGGTCCTGGAGCCCCACCATCCGGTTGCTCCACTCGAAGATCCGGTCCTCGTCGGCGGCCGGAACGCCGACCATCTCGCAGATGATCTGCAGCGGCAGCCCCGCCGCGACTTCCTCGACGAACTCCACCTCGCCGCCCTTCGCGGCCACCGTGTCCGCCAGCAGGGCGGCCCGCCTCCCGATGTCCTCGGTCAGCTTGCGGACGACGCGCGGCGCGAAACCGGCGCTGACCAGCCGGCGGTAGCGGGTGTGCTTGGGCGGGTCCATGCCGACGAGGGTGAGGGCCAGGCTCTCCAGAGCCTCCGGCGCCTGATCGCGGATGAAGAACGAGCCGAGCTCCACCGACCACAGTTCGGGGTTGCGGCTGACGGCGACGATGTCCTCGTGGCGGGTGACCGCGAAGAACCCTTCGTGGTCACCCGGCACCTCGTGCCAGTGCACGGGCGCCTCGCGGCGCAGCCGCGCGAACTGGTCGTACGGCACGGCCCGTGCCCAGGTGTCCTCCAGCAGATCGATCCGGCCGGCCTGCTCCGTCCGGTCCGTCGGGTCCATGGCTCTTCCGCCTTCCACGAGTCGGGCGGTGCGGAGTTGTCCCGAGAAAGCCACAGACCTGACGAACCGTCAACCCTTCGCGAGTATGCGCCCGATGCCGGCCGGCTGCCGGGCCGTCAGCGGACCGTGCTCCAGCGCACCGGCGTTCTCCTCCGCCTGGGCGTTCGGCTGCCGCGTCGAGCGGGGCGTCGGAGATGTGGATCTGGTAGAGGTCGATGAACTCCGTGCCGAGACGGCGCAATGACGCGGTGAGCGCCTCGCGCGCATACCCGGGGGTGGCGTCGGCGCCGGTGAGCGTGCGGGTGTCCGCGTCGAAGACGTTCCCCCACTTCGCCGCGATCACCGCCTCCTTCCGGCGCCCGGCGAGCGCCCTGGCAAGGACGCGCTCGCTGCGCCCGGTCCCGTACACACCGGCGGTGTCGAAGAAGGTCACGCCGAGCTCCAGCGCCCGCCGGACCGCGGCGGCGGAGCCCTCGGACCGGCTCGTCTACGCCTGCGCGGTGTCGAAGCGCGCGATCTTCCCGTTCTCGATGGTGAACCGCCACTTCGTCCGCATCTCGCCCCACGTCTCGTTGCGGTACCGGGCTACGAGCGAGCGCCCCTCGTCCGATTCCGACTCGACCTCCATGTGCCCGCGCGAGTCGAAGATCTCCTTGTCGGTCCAGTCGTCGAGATCCCGGTCCGAGCCTTCGTCGGACATGGTCGCGTCCGGTGTGAGCGCGGCCATGAAGGCTTCGCGGTCGCCGGAGTTGACGGCCTTGACGAAGGCGCGTACGGCCGGGTCGCTGAGCCGGTCCACGGAGATGGTCATGGTCGCTCCTCTGGTGCGGGGATGCGTGGGTGGTACGCAGGTGGGTACGTGACCTCACCCGTACACCCCGCAACGCCCCGCCCCGCGGACCTTGACCCAGCCGTGGCGCGTCACTCCGCGCCGGCGGTCCGGCCCGGCTCCTCAGGGCGTCGGACAGGAATGGAAGACCCCCTCCGGGTCGTACCGCGCCCTCAGGGTTTGCAGCCGCCGCCAGTCGCCCGTCGTGAACGACCGCTCGGCGCGGGCCGGACCGGCGGTGAGGTCGGCCTCGGCGGCGTAGTGCCCCGTCCCGAGCGGCATCTGGCTGGTCCTCTCCGCACCGTCCCGCCGGTGGCCTGATCTGGCCGACGCCTGCCGGGATTCATGTGAACAGCCTTGCTTTCTCCAGTGGTTCCTGCCGCAATGACAGGCGTCACTGACTGCCCATCAGCCCCCGCCGGGAGCTGATGCCCGGCGCAGACAGCGGCAGTCGGCGACGCCATCCCGTGAACCCCCACACACGAAGGCGGGACCCCCCATGAAGCACGGCACACTCGGTATCGGCACTGCTCTCTTGGCCGCGCTGGCCGCGGGCACACTGGCCATGGCCCCCGCGGCCGGTGCGGTCGACCCGACGACGGCAACGTTGTCGTTCGACTGCGGTTCGTTCGGCTCCGGCGAGGCGACCCTCACGGCCACGCAGGACGGCACGGCCGCGACGATCAGCGTCTCCACCGCCGCCATCACCTCCCCCATCCCCATCTCCGCGAACTCCGTCAAGTCCACCCTGACCCTGACCAAGAACGGCTCCGGCACGGCGACGTTCACCGGCAACGCCAACCCGGCGATCCCGGCGGGCGGCGCGGTCGCCTCCGGACCGCTGAACGGCACGGTCGCCGCGGGCGACAGCCTCGAAGGGAAGTCCCTCACGGTCGTGGTCTTCGGCATCACGGCGACCTGCAACGCGACGTCTCCGCAGAGCCCCGGCCCGTTCGTGTTCTGACGGCACCGGCGGGTGCGCCGCTTCTGAC
>NZ_JBSGZO010000624.1:0-4133 GCF_053611045.1 Streptomyces sp. NPDC054841
GTGGCAGCGGTCGGCGCGGCAAGCCGTTGGATCACCACCACGGCGGCGTCGTCCCCCAGGAAGCCGCCTGCGTGGTCAATGAGGTCCGCACACAGGTGCCGCAGGAACGTCTGCGGGTCTTCGCCCCGCCAGGTGGCAGCGCGTTCGGCCAGTGGGTAGAACTCGCCGTGCTCGTCGCGGGCTTCGACGACGCCGTCGGTGTAGAGCACGAGAGTGTCACCGGCTGTGAAGCCGAAAGTGTCCGCGGCGTAGGACGGCTCCCCGAAGGCGGCGAGGCCCAGCGGAAGGGCGGGACTGCCCGCCTCCAGTGGGACGACCTCGCCTTCGTGCAGGAGCAGGGGCGGCGGATGCCCGCAGTTGATCAGATGAAGCAACGGCTCCGCGTCGGGGACGTCGAGTACGGCCGCGGTGGTGAACGCTTCGCCCACGCCCTCCTGTTCCGCCACGCCGGCGGTGGGATCGTCGAGCTCCGAGGTGACGGTCCCTTCCAGATAGGCGACCAGCAGCGGCAGATCGGCCTGGCGATGCGCGGCCGCCCGGAAGGCGCCCAGGAGCAGCGCGGCGTCACCGATGGCCGGCAGCCCCTTGCCGCGGACGTCCCCGATGATGAACCGGGTGCCGCGATCGGTGCGTACGGCCGCGTACAGGTCACCGCCGATCTGGGCCTCGGCCTCGGCTGCCAGGTAGACGGAGGCGATCCTCAGCGGCCCTACCTGCTGCGGCAGAGGCCGCAGAACCACCGCCTGGGTGGCTTCGGCGACCGTGCGCAGCTGCATCAGCTCCTTCTCGTGCCGCTCCCTGAGATACGAGAAGAACGTCACGATCGCCGAGATCAAGATCAGTGCGGTGATCTGGAACAGATGGTTCAAGTCAATGAGAGTGGTACGCGCAATCGCGACGACGGCCTGAGCCAGGACGGCGACCGCGCCGACGAAAGCGGTGATTCTGGGCCCGGCGAACGACGCCGCGATCGCAGGGGCCGCGACCAGGAACGGTCCCAGGTGCACTTCGGCCGGAGCCAGGACGTCGACGATCGTGACGATGACGATCAACGCGAGCGGCACCACGAGCAGCGCATGGCTCGGCAGCCATGACCATCGCTGGTCCTCGCGCAGGCTCCGAGGGTCCATCCCTCCTGGATACACCAGCCGGGCCCGGTGATCGTGCAGCCATGCGGGGCCGCCTCGGCCGGGTGCCGGGCGCGCGGGTGAGGAAGGCCGCGTTGCCGGCGGCCCGGTCCCGGATCGCGGAGAACGGCCGGGCCGCGGGTCACCCCGGGTGAGAGGACCGCCGCAGCCCGGAGCAACCCGGCAATTCGGCTTCCACCTAGACGAGTTGGCCGCTGCCACCGCACACGGCGCCGGCCCGACGACCACCCCTTGGCCATCGCGACGATCCACATCTGGCGTCGCGGTGGAAGGTGACGCTCTCGTGCGGGCCGGCGGCGCGTGCGGTCACGCCGGAATGCCGGTCAGCGGTCACGTCGGAATGCCGATCAGACCCAGCGGCTGACTGGTCGGCTGCGGCGAGCCGCCGATGGGCTCGACCGTGATGCCCACGGCCGTCGCCTGGTTCACGGGCCCGTCCAGCATCTGCATCTCCTGAGCCTCGACTCCGCTGACCAGCCCGGCCGGCCTGAACGTACCGTCGTCGCTGAACCACAGCGCGTACGTCTTGTCGGCCGGCAGCGGCGGGATTCTCGAGGCGATGAAGGCCGCGGCGTCCGCGCTGCGGGACACCGCGATCGTGCCGGTGGTTCCGTCCGACAGCGTCTGCGTATGGAGCTCCACATCGGGCGCGGCCAGTATGTCGGCGACACCGGCATACCGCTCCTCTGCCTGGGCCAGCTCCGACCTGGCCTCCTCCGCCGCCTGGTACTCCCATACGGCAACGCCGCCCAGGACCGCCGCCAGCGCCAGGCACGCCGCCAGCGCCAGCTGCAGCAGCCGGCGGCCCGTATCGCGGCCTCGCACTCCCGCCTGCCGGGGGACGATCGGATCCTGCGGGGTGACGGCGATCCGTTCCAGTACGCGCCGCTGCAGATCGGCCGGGGGCTCGGCGGCCACCGCCTGCCCCAGCCGCGCGGTCGTGGCGGAGAGCTGCGCGACCTCTGCCCTGCACGCGTCGCAGGAGGCCAGGTGCTCCTCGAACGCGCGCCGCTCGGTGTCCGGCAGTGCGTGGAGCACATACGCACCGACTGCCGCGTGCCGCTCTCCGTTCTTCATCGCCGTGTCCCTCCCTCTCCCTCCCGCAGACAGTCACGCAGCCGGATCAGGCCGTCACGCATGCGTGCCTTGACCGTGCCGAGCGGCTGCGACAGACAGTCGGCCACTTCCCGGTAAGTGAGCCCGTGATAGAAGGCGAGCACGACCGATTCCCGCTGCAGGTCGGTCAGCGACTGCAGACAGCGGCGGACCTGCTGACGCTCGAGGCTGGTCTCGACCTGTTCGACCACCTCGTCGAAGGGCGGCCCGGACTCCAGCAGGGCCACCCGGCGTTCCCGTTCGCCACGGGCCTGGGCCGAGCGGACGCGATCCACCGCGCGCCGGTGGGCCAGCGTCAGCACCCATGTCAGGGCGCTGCCCTGCTCGGGCCGGAACCGGCCTGCGGTGCGCCACACCTCCACCAGCACGTCCTGAGTCACCTCCTCGGACTGGGCCGGATCCCTCAGGACCCGGCGCACCAGACCCAGTACCGGACCGCTGACCCTTTCATACACAGGCACGAAGGCGTCTTGGTCACCACGACCCACCCGGACCATCAGCTCATCCAGCCCCGGCTCGCTCAGCGGCCCCGGGGCGCCAGGATCCGGATCAGGTGCTGGCACTCGTTCCCTCGCGCGTCGTGGACACCGCAGTGCCCAGCGGGCTGGCCCGCTATCCATGCCACCACTGATTCGAACCGTCCGCACGCCCGGATACGCGGGCCTCCGGCGTCCCGGTCCGGTGGGCCGGAGTCCGCTTCGCACACCGGTACCGGTCACCGGTGCGGTCACCGCTGTGTGCACTCCCAGTGCCCCTTCTCCCAGGTGTCCTCCCAGTGGCCGTTGGTCCGCTCGTCGTCGCGATTCCTGTGGTCGCGTCGTCCCTCGCCACGATCGGAGTGGTCCCTGTCCCACCTCTTGTCCGAGTCGTCCTCGACCCACCTCTTCTCCCAGTGCCCCTTCTTCCAATCGCAATCGTCGTAGCCGCCGGCAGCGTGTGTGCTTGCCGCCGTGGTGGCCGGCACAGGCGTGGCGGCAGCCGCACCGACGGGACCGAACGCGGCACCTCCGGCCAGCAGGCCCGTGGCAGCGACACCTGTCACCAGACGGCGGACACGGATGGGAACAGCCATCGGACACTCCTCCCTGATGCGGAACGGACGCACACGCCACGGCGCTGCCCGTATCCGGGCCGAGGACCCGCCTCTGCTGTTCGGATCCGGCACCCGATGGCCGTGTTCGGCCGTGACACAACTAGTTCGGCGCCGCCTCGGACCCGGATGGGCAAAAGCTCGGAAAATCACAGGACCGACACGAGTGCTCACGTTCAGTCCCAATGCGCGGCGAAGGCGACGGGGCCGGCCTCTCTCGCCGAGCCCTCCAGGCGTTGCTCCACTTCGGCTGCCGCTCAACGGGTGATTGTCCGGCGTGTCGCCACTCGAAGGGCCCACGGTGTCCCTCTAATGCAGCTTTCTCCGCTGGTGCGAAGCCGTTATCCGGCTGACGGTGAACAAGTCGCAGCTGCGATCCGACGAGCCGACGAAGTGTCAGCCCTCGCAGAAGCGGCGAAAGGAACGTGCTCTCATGCGCTCTGCCCGCACCCTGTGCGCCTCAGCCGCAATCACCGCGGTCCTGACGATTACTGCTCCGGTCGCATATGCCATGACCGTTGCGGAGGACTGGAGCCAGGAGTCCGGCTCCTCCTCCAGCGAGGACCACAGCAAGTCCGAGAAGAAGGACGACTACGACAAGCAGGGCGAGTCGAAGAAGCAGGACGACTCGAAGAAGGACGACTACGGCAAGAAGGACGACTCCGAGAAGAGCGAGTCCAAGAAGGACGACTACAGCAAGAAGGACGACTCCGAGAAGAGCGAGTCCAAGAAGGACGACTACAGCAAGAAGGACGACTCCGAGAAGAGCGAGTCCAAGA
>NZ_JBSGZO010000625.1:0-4124 GCF_053611045.1 Streptomyces sp. NPDC054841
CGACATGGTCGGCCGGGGCCCTGAAAGCGAAGCCTTACGCCTTGCGGAGGCGGAAGGTCAGGGACAGGCCCTCGTCCGTGAAGGCGGAGCCGAAGGTGGCGTCGGCCTCACCCGCCGCGAAGTCGGTCGCCAGGACCTCGTCCGCGATCAGCGAGGAGTGGTCCGTCAGCGCCGACGTGACCTCCGCGTCCGTGGAGGACCAGCGAAGCGCGATACGGTCCGACACGTCCAGGCCGCTGTTCTTGCGGGCCTCCTGGATGAGGCGGATCGCGTCACGGGCGAGGCCCGCACGGCGCAGCTCCGGAGTGATCTCCAGGTCGAGGGCGACCGTCGCGCCCTGGTCGGAGGCGACCGACCAGCCCTCGCGAGGGGTCTCCGTGATGATGACCTCCTCCGGGGAGAGAGTCACCTCCTCACCGTTCACCAAGATCGTGGCCTCCCCGGACCGCAGCGCCAGCGACAGCGCCGCCGCGTCCGCCGCCGCGACCGCCTTGGCCACGTCCTGGACGCCCTTGCCGAAGCGCTTGCCCAGGGCCCGGAAGTTCGCCTTGGCCGTCGTGTCGACCAGCGAGCCGCCGCCCGCTGGACCAGCGGAGGAATCAGTCAGCGAGGCGAGGGAGGAGACATTCAGCTCCTCCGTGATCTGGGCGTGCAGCTCGGGGGAGAGCGACTCGAAGCCGGAAGCCGCCACCAGCGCACGGGACAACGGCTGGCGGGTCTTCACACCCGACTCCGCACGCGTCGCACGGCCCAGCTCCACCAGCCGCCGGACCAGCGCCATCTGCTGCGACAGCGTCGGGTCGATCGCCGACAGGTCCGCCTCGGGCCAGCTGGACAGGTGGACGGACTCGGGTGCGTCCGGCGTCACCGGCACCACCAGGTCCTGCCAGACCCGCTCCGTGATGAACGGGGTCAGCGGCGCCAGCAGCCGGGTCACCGTCTCCACGACCTCGTGCAGCGTGCGCAGGGCCGCCTTGTCGCCCTGCCAGAAGCGGCGCCGCGAGCGGCGCACGTACCAGTTCGACAGATCGTCCACGAAGGACGACATCAGCTTGCCGGCGCGCTGGGTGTCGTAGGTCTCCATGGCCTGCGTGACCTGGTCCACCAGCGCGTGCAGCTCGCTCAGCAGCCAGCGGTCGAGCAGCGGCCGCTCCGCCGGCGCCGGGTCGGCGGCCGAGGGCGCCCAGCCCGACGTACGCGCGTACAGCGCCTGGAACGCCACCGTGTTCCAGTAGGTCAGCAGCGTCTTGCGCACGACCTCCTGGATCGTGCCGTGGCCGACGCGGCGCGCCGCCCACGGTGAGCCGCCGGCCGCCATGAACCAGCGCACCGCGTCCGCGCCGTGCTGATCCATCAGCGGGATCGGCTGCAGGATGTTGCCCAGGTGCTTGGACATCTTGCGGCCGTCCTCGGCGAGGATGTGGCCCAGGCAGACCACGTTCTCGTACGAGGACTTGTCGAAGACCAGCGTGCCGACCGCCATCAGCGTGTAGAACCAGCCGCGGGTCTGGTCGATCGCCTCGGAGATGAACTGCGCCGGGTAGCGGCTCTCGAACAGTTCCTTGTTCTTGTACGGGTAGCCGTACTGCGCGAACGGCATCGAGCCCGAGTCGTACCAGGCGTCGATCACCTCGGGCACGCGCGTCGCCGTACCCGGGCACTCCGGGCAGGCGAAGGTGACGTCGTCGATGAACGGGCGGTGCGGATCCAGGGCGGACTGGTCCTCACCGGTCAGCTCGCTCAGCTCGGCGCGCGAGCCGACGCACGTCAGGTGGTTCTCCTCGCAGCGCCAGATCGGCAGCGGCGTACCCCAGTACCGGTTGCGCGAGAGCGCCCAGTCGATGTTGTTGTTCAGCCAGTCGCCGTACCGTCCGTGCTTGACCGACTCCGGGAACCAGTTCGTCCCGTCGTTCTCCTCGAGGAGCCGGTCCTTGATCGCGGTCGTACGGATGTACCAGGACGGCTGCGCGTAGTAGAGCAGTGCCGTGTGGCAGCGCCAGCAGTGCGGGTAGCTGTGCTCGTACGGGATGTGCTTGAAGAGCAGCCCGCGGGCGTCCAGGTCCTTGGTGAGGGCCTCGTCCGCCTTCTTGAAGAAGACACCGCCGACCAGCGGCACGTCCTCCTCGAAGGTGCCGTCGGGACGGACCGGGTTCACGACCGGCAGTCCGTACGCGCGGCAGACCTTGAGGTCGTCCTCACCGAAGGCGGGGGACTGGTGGACCAGACCCGTACCGTCCTCCGTCGTCACGTACTCGGCGTTGACGACGAAGTGCGCGGCGGAGGGGCTGTCTCCGTTGCTTCCCTCGCTGACGCTCGGGAATTCCACGAGGTGGAAGGGACGGTCGTACGTCCAGCGCTCCATCTCGGCGCCTGTGAACGTCCGGCCGGTGGCTTCCCAGCCCTCGCCGAGGGCCTTCTCCAGCAGCGGCTGGGCGACGACGAGCTTCTCCTCGCCGTTCGTCGCCACGACGTACGTGACCTCGGGGTGCGCCGCCACCGCGGTGTTCGAGACCAGCGTCCAGGGGGTCGTCGTCCAGACGAGAAGCGCGGCCTCGCCCGCGAGGGGGCCGGAGGTCAGCGGGAAGCGGACGAAGACGGACGGGTCGACGACCGTCTCGTAGCCCTGCGCCAGCTCGTGGTCGGAGAGGCCGGTGCCGCAGCGGGGGCACCAGGGGGCGACCCGGTGGTCCTGGACCAGCAGGCCCTTCTTGAAGATCTCCTTCAGCGACCACCAGACCGATTCGATGTACTCGGGGTCCATCGTGCGGTACGCGTCGTCGAGGTCGACCCAGTAGCCCATCCGGGTCGTCAGCTCGGCGAAGGCGTCGGTGTGGCGGGTCACGGACTCACGGCACTTGGCGTTGAATTCCGCGATGCCGTACGCCTCGATGTCCTTCTTGCCGTTGAAGCCGAGCTCCTTCTCGACGGCGAGCTCGACCGGCAGGCCGTGGCAGTCCCAGCCGGCCTTGCGGGCCACGTGGTAGCCCCGCATGGTGCGGAAACGCGGGAAGACGTCCTTGAAGACACGGGCCTCGATGTGGTGCGCACCGGGCATGCCGTTCGCGGTGGGCGGGCCCTCGTAGAAGACCCACTCGGGGCGGCCCTCGGACTGATCGAGGCTCTTCGCGAAGACCTTGCTCTCGCGCCAGAAATCGAGCACGGCGTGCTCCAGCGCGGGCAGGTCGACCTGGGCGGGTACCTGGCGGTACTGCGGCGGCGTCATGTACGAGCTCCTCCAACGGACTGTGTCTCTTCCGTCGGAGGGACGAGAGCCATGTGCTGCGCTCCCGCGGTACCACCCTCCTTGGCCCCGGACACGCATGTCCCGGGCCCCCTCATTGGGGTCGCGATGCCGGTTCTACTCGCCTCAGGTCGGCCCTGGGGTTTCTTCCGGCGGCTCCGGGGTGATCGTTCACATCGCGCTCGCCCCCGGGCTCGCACCGTCCCCGGGTCGCTCATGGCTGCGTACGACGCTACTCGTCCCCATCCACGCCTTTCGCTCAGCCCAGTGTACGGGCCCGGGCGCGGCGGGGCCGACCGCATTTCCGGGGTGACCCGAATGGCCATACGGAGCCCGGCGGGCTCGGGCGCCGCCCGTGTGGCGGATTACGCGGCGGGGAGCTGGGCACAACGGATGCAGGCTCGCGTTGGGTGAGGCGCGGGGCGGGCCGGACAGGCGGCGTGCCCCGTTGCCGCGCGGCTGGTGTCGATTTATCGTCCCAGCACGATTCGCGAGCAAGATCACAATATGTGAAGGGGCCGCGGCCATGGTGGCGAAGAAGACCGCCGTGAAGAAGACGGCGTCAGCGAGGTCCACCGCCGCTGCGGGGGCGGCGGCCAAGGACGCGAACGGCAAGAAGAGCGCCGTCGCGAAGACCACGAGGAGGGTGACCAAGGCCGACGCATCCGTCACGGACGTGCGCGACGGGAGCGAGGTGAAGACCGCCGCGCCCGCCAGGAAGGCCACGGAGAAGACCGCGGGCGGGAGCACGGCCACGGCCACGACCGCGGTCGCGAAGAAGACCACGGCCGCCAAGGCCACGGAGGCGAAGAAGAGCACCACGGCCAGGAAGACCGCTGCCGCGAAGAAGACCGCCGCCGCGAGGAAGGCCGCAGCCCGGAAG
>NZ_JBSGZO010000626.1:0-4115 GCF_053611045.1 Streptomyces sp. NPDC054841
CAACCGCTCCCCCGCCAAGGACACAGGGCCCGCCACCACCGTCGGAACACCCGCGCCCGAACACCTTCCGCCCGCCGAGAGCAAGCAGAACGAAGGCCCGCCCGCCGAGCCGCGGCCGCCGGCGCGAGCCGGGGTTGCGCAGCCCCAGGACGCCCCGGCCGTCGGCACTGCGGCTCCCGCCGATGCCGTCGGCGTGCCGGCGCTGCCACCCGGCGCGGGGAGCGGCCTCGGCACCCTGGCGCTCGGTGCCGTCGGCACACGCGCCACCGACAGGGTCACCGCGCCCCTGGGTGTCCCGAGGGCCCGGCCTGCCGCGGAGGCCGACGTGGCGGCCCCTGGGGCGGGTGCGCCCGGTCTTGCCGGCTGGCTGAGGCAGCCGGACAGCGCCCCGCCGGGCAACGAGGCGCACACCGCCGCCCCCAAATCCGCCCTCACCGCCTCCGTGCTCGCCGCCAAGGCCGGGGCCGAGCGGCGGGCCGTGCTGGCCGGGGCCGTGGCCGGGGCCGTCGGGCTGGTGGTCGGCGGTGGGCTGGGCCTGGCCCTGGGTGGCGGGGACGGAGAGGCCGCGGCACCGGCCGCCGCCGGACCGGTGCCCGCGGCGAAGCCGGTGCCCGGAGTGCCGCCCACGCCTCTGTGGGCGTACCAGCACCCCACCGCCGGGTCGCTGCAGGCGGCCGCCTGGCGCGACCGCGTGTTCGTCGTGACCGACGCCCGGCAGAGCACCGGTGTCGATCTGCGCACCGGCCGCCGGCTGTGGACGCAGCCCGCCGCCGCTGCCGCGCACCGTCCCGTCGTCGCGGGCGACAGCCTGTTCGTCATCGGCGCCACGCACTTCGTGTGGCTCTCCCCCCAGGACGGCACGGTCCGGCACCGCGTGCCCGCCCCGGCCCACGTCAGCGCCGTGGCCGCCGCCGAGGGCCCGGTCGTCTGGTTCACCGGGACCGCGGGCTCCCGGACGTACCTCTTCGCGTACGACGTCGTCGCGCGCAAGGAGCTGTGGCGTGCTCAGGTCCCGAACGGCCGCGGCAGGAACGCCGTACCGCGCTACCAGGGCGTCGCCGTCCGCCCCGACGGCATCCTCGTACGGCAGGACAGCGGCTCGCTCACCCCGCAGCAGCAGAAGGTGAACAAGGGCAGGGCGCTGTTCGCCCTGTACGACCGGAGCACCGGAAGCCGCCGGTGGGGCAAGTACTTCGGCGCCGTCCACCAGGGCGCCTCCGTGTCCGGCGGTCCCTCGGGTCGGCTGTACGCGGCGGCGGACGACGGTCTCCACGCGTACGACACGGGCAGCGGCAAGCATCTGTGGCGGGCCGCCGGCGCGTCCGGCGAAGGCGTGGTCCAGGGCGACACGCTCTACGTCCCGACCGCCGGGCATCAGCTCCTCGCGCTGGACGCGGCGACGGGCGCCACCCGCTGGACGCAGTCCACGGAGGCCGGCGGCGACGGACGGCCGCGTGTGCTGCTCCCCACGGGCGGGCGTACCGCGCTGGTCCTGGAGTCCACACAGGTCACGGCCTTCGCCGCGGCGGACGGCAGCCGGCTGTGGAAGTTCCAGGACGCGGGCGGCCGGGCACCCTCCCCCGGACTCCGTCCGGGGGGACCCCCATCCGGCTACCGGGGGGTGATGGCCGGGGGCACCGCCGTGGTGTGGCGCGACCGCACCTTCTACGCGCTGCCGGCCGGCCGATAGCAAGGCTGCCACGCCGGGCAAGGGTCCGATCGGCCCGTCGCGGGTGACGGCGTTGGGCCGGTTCGGCCACTCGTGCGGTCGTCATACGGACATGGCCGCATCATCTCCTGTGAAACCCACCGGAGGTGATCGCATGTCGGGCACACTGCTTCGGTCCGTCCGCACGGCCGCGCTGGCGACGGCGCTGGCGACGGCACTCGCGACCACACCGGCGGCCGCCCGGCCACCCGGCCCTCCGTCGACGACGGCGCACGCCGCGCCCGGGGGGTCCGAAGCGTCCGCGCCGGAAGCGTCCGCGCCCGACGCGACGGCTCCGAAGGGCATCGCCCAGCTCCTCACCGAGCTCCAGGAGCTGTACCGGCAGGTGGAGGAGGCGGGCGAGGCGTACGACGCGACCGAGGAGCGCCTCACGGCACAGACCGCCGAGACGCGGCGGCTCAACACCGATCTGGCCAGAGCCCGCGACGCCGTCGCCCGCAGTCGCGGTGACGCCGGACTGCTGGCCAGCCGGCAGTACCAGGGCAGCTCCGAACTGTCGGTGTATCTGCACCTCCTGCTGGCTCGCGACCCTCAGCGCGCCCTGGACCAAAGCCATCTGATGGAGCGTGCGGCCAGCAGCAAGCGGGCGACGATCGCCCGGCTGGAGAGCACTGCGCGGTACGCGAACGCGCTGGCGACGCGATCCCGCAAGGCGCTCGACCTCCAGCAGGCGCTGGCCGAGAAGCGGCGCGAGCAGCGCGACACGCTGGAGGCCCGGCTGAAGAAGGTCGAGGCGCTGCTGGCCTCGCTCTCCGCGCAGGAGCTGGCGGCAATCGGCGCGCTGGAGCGCCAGGGAGTGTCTTCGAAGTAGCGTCGTCCGCCCGAGGGGGGCAGACGGGACTTCGAAGACGACCTGGGACACGGACGAGACGCCGGACCAGGCGGTCGGGCAGATCGGCGAGCCCTGAGCAGGGCCGTCCCGCGTTTGCCGGGGTGCAGGGGCGGGCGCAAGGTGGTAAAGGGTGCGCAGAGTGCTCGGGAGCTGGTGATGCGACAACCCGGTCGGCTGACGGCTTCGCTCACGGGGCTGGCCGCAGCGCTGGTCCTCGTCTTCACGGGCGCGGGCGGGAGCGTGGCCGCCGAGCCTCCGCCGACGCCCACCGACCCGGCCCCCACCGCGTCCGGAGACGTGGAGGAGCGGCTCGGGCAGTACCGGCCGGAGCCCGGCGAGTCCAGTACGAAGTGGGAGAACTCCGGCGTGGACCCCCGGACGGCTCAAGGGCTCGCCACGTATCTCAGAGCCGTTCTGGACGACATCCACACCTACTGGGCGGGCTACTTCCGGGCCAATGGCATGGAAGAGCCGTCCGTCCTGTACTACACCCCGCTCCCGGGGGACAGCGTCACGACGGAGTGCCTGGACACACCGGTCGTGCACGACACGCCACAGGGCGCCTTCTACTGCCCTCTGGACGTCAGAACGGATGCCGGGGGAAACACCTACACGGGCGCCATCTACTTTCCGCCGACGACCCTCGTGAACGACAGCACGAGCAAATTCGCAATCGCCGTCATCGCGGCGCACGAGTACGGCCACGACATCCAGCGGGAGCTCATGGAAAAGGCGGGCCTGCCGGACATCGTGGCGATGAAGGACGACGAGCCGGTGCTGGAGGACGGCGACACCGTCCGGATCAAGGAGAGCGAGCTGCTCGCCGACTGCTTCGCCGGCACCTGGGTCAGGTCCGCATACCGGCAGGGTGACGTGACCCCCGCCAACATCCGGCAGGCCGTCGAGGCCCTGGCCGATGCGGGTGACCCGGTACCGGGTCCCGAGCGTCCTCACGGGACCGAGCACGAACGCACCAGTGCTTTCGAACTCGGCTACGACGCCGGTCATCCATTGGCCTGCATGCGGCAGTACTGGGTCACCCACGACTGGTCGTAGCGGCTGCGCTCCCGATCCCGGAGCCGATGACGACAGAGCTGTCAAGTCCCGAATTTCAGCGGCATGACGCCATTCGCCTGCCGGGGCTCAATGGATGCACGGGTTCACGCAGAACAGGTGGCCCACCGGCATCGTCGGGAACAGCCCCGACGGCGCGATTTCACCCTTTCGACGAGGAGCATTCCCATGTCCCGTACCCGACGTATTGTTCTGCTCACCGCCGCGACCGCCCTGGCGGCAGGGTCCGTCTCGCTGTCCTCCAGCGCATTCGCCGCCCCGGTGTTGCCACAGCCCGAGAGCGCAGTCACGGTCGCAGATTCCGCCACCGCATTTTCCAGCGACGACGACTTCGGCTTCGACGACTTCGACTGGTTGGGTTCCGACGACGACGATTCCGACGACGACGACGATTCCGACGATGAGGAATCCAGCTGGGAGGACTCCGACGACTGATCCTGAAACACGGTCTTCCGCGGGCGACGCCGGCAACGGTGGCAC
>NZ_JBSGZO010000627.1:0-4111 GCF_053611045.1 Streptomyces sp. NPDC054841
AATACGCCCAGTATGAGGACGACCCTCCGCCTTGCGATGCACCGCATCTGACGCCGCGCGCTGATCCACCGGGGATTACGGGACAGCCCTTAGGTCACCTGCCGAAAGGACCCATATGAATGGCCGTACCAAAGCCGTCGCACTCGCCGCGGCACTGCTGATCACCGCCGGTGCCACAGGCTCCGCCGTCGCCTCGGGGGATGGCGACGGAGGCAGCCCGCGCGAGGCGGCGGCGCTGACCGGTACCGCGAAGCTGTACCGGTCCGAACCGCACGACATCACCTTCACCTTCGACGCGCACCTCGCCGCCGAGGACGAGCGGGACCCGATGGCGGCCACCGGCACCTTCCGCTTCAGCCACCGCTTCCCTGACGGGAAGAGCGGCTGGGCGGAGGCGAAGGTCGACTGTCTGCTGACCGGCGGGAAAGTGGCGGTCGTCACCGGGGTGGTCACCGCGTCGGACCTGGACGACGTCGTGGGCAAGCGGGTCGGAGTGACCGTCCACGACCAGGGCAGGCGCGACCGGCTGGGTTACAGCTGGGCGAGCGTGGGCACGGCCGCGGACCAGATCAAGGATCTGCCGAAGTGCGTGAGTTCCGCGCCCTTCGAGAAGGTGAAGTCCGGCACCGGCGACTTCACGGTGCTGCCCTGGCAGCCGCCGCTCTAGGGCCGGACAGGCCCTAGACCGGCGAGATCCGCCGGACAGGCCCTGGGTCCTGTCCGGTGGCCAGGGCCTGATCAGCCGGACAGGCCCTGGGGACTGCTACGCCGGCGAGCCCGAGGAGAACCGCCTCAGCAGCGGGGACAGCACCAGTACGGACTTGGTGCGCTCGACGTACGGCTCGCCGGCGATCCGCTCCAGCACGCGCTCGAAGTGACGCATGTCGGAGGCGAAGACCTGGACGATCGCGTCCGCCTCGCCGGTGACGGTGGAGGCGGACGCGACTTCCGGGTAGCGCTCGAGACCGCGCTTGATGGTCTCGGGCGAGGTGTTGCTGCGTGCGTAGATCTCGATGAAGCCTTCGGTCTCCCAGCCCAGTGCGGCCGGGTCGACCCGGACCGTGAAGCCGGTGATGGCCCCCTCCGCCCGGAGCCTGTCCACGCGCCGCTTCACGGCGGGCGCGGACAGACCGACGAGCGAGCCGATGTCGGCGTAGGAACGACGAGCGTCCTCGGCGAGGGCGTGGACGATGCGTTCGTCGAGATCGTTCAGTCGCACAGGGGGTGGATCACTTCTCTGCTGTTGCCAGTCGGGAACGGCGAAGGCCGTAAAGGAAGTAGAACACGAGCCCGGCGACCATCCAGCCACCGAACCACAGCCAGGTGATGGCCGGGAGGCTCCACATCATGTACGCGCAGAAGACGAAGCCGAGAATCGGGGTCACCGGGAAGAGCATGACCTTGAAGGTGCGGTTCATCTCGGGCCGCTTGTAGCGCAGGATCACCACGGCCACGTTCACCAGGGCGAAGGCGAAGAGCGTGCCGATGCTGGTGGCGTTGGCCAGTTCACCCAGCGGGATGAAGGCCGCGAGGGCGCCGCAGAAGAGCGAGACGATCACGGTGTTCGCGCGGGGTGCGCCGGTGCGCTCGTTCACCTTGGCGAACACCTTCGGAACGAGTCCGTCGCGGGACATCGCGAACAGGATGCGGGTCTGGCCGTACAGCACGGCGAAGACGACGCTGGCGATGGCTATGACCGCGCCCGCGGCGAGCACCACGCCCCAGAAGCTCTGGCCCGTGACGTCCTTCATGATCTGCGCGAGCGCCGCGTCGGTGCCCTCGAAGTCCTGCCACGGCATGGCGCCCACGGCGACCAGAGCGACGAGGCAGTAGAGCACGGTGACGATCAGCAGCGACAGCATGATCGCGCGCGGCAGGTCCTTCTTCGGGTTCTTGGCCTCTTCACCGGCGGTGGAGGCGGCGTCGAAGCCGATGTACGAGAAGAAGAGCGTGGCCGCGGCGGCGCTGATGCCGGTGACGCCGAGCGGGGCGAGGGGGGCGTAGTTGCCGGCCTTGATGCCCATGAAGCCGATGCCGATGAAGAGCACCAGCGTCACGATCTTCACCATGACCATGATCGTGTTGACGCGGGCGCTCTCCTTGGCGCCGCCCATCAGGAAGACCATGGCGAGCAGCACGACGACGAGAGCGGGGAGGTTGATGAAACCGCCCTCGCCGATCGGTGCGGACACCGCGCCGGGAATGGTCACGCCGATCGTGCCGTCGAGCAGCTCGTTCAGGTACTCGCCCCAGCCGACGGCGACGGCCGCGACCGAGACGCCGTACTCCAGGACCAGGCACCAGCCGCAGACCCAGGCGATGAGCTCGCCCATGGTCGCGTACGAGTACGAGTACGAGGAGCCGGACACCGGGATGGATCCGGCGAGCTCGGCGTACGACAGCGCCGAGAACAGGGCGGTGAGGCCGGCGACGACGAACGAGATCGCGACGGCGGGGCCGGCGAGCGGGGTGGCCTCACCGAGCACCACGAAGATGCCGGTGCCGAGGGTGGCACCGATGCTGATCATCGTCAGCTGCCACATCGAGAGCGAGCGGCGGAGGCTGCCGCCCTCGCCCTGGCCGCCCTCGGCGACGAGCTGCTCGACCGGCTTGCGGCGCATGAGGCGGCTGCCGAGCCCGACAGCCGGGCCGCCGGGGTCCTGCTGGGGAGTGACGGGTGGCGCTGCGCCGTGATCCAACACTGGGGAGGCTCCTTATCGCTGCCTATCGGGAGGCGGCGACCGAGGCGGTTCCCGTGCGCGGGCATGACCGAGCAGCCCTGAGCGGGGATCGCCGAGCAGACGGTCACCGCCACTCCACGTACAGCGAGGACCTTACGAGGTAGGCGTTCCCGACCGTAATGCATGAGCTTTGCGCACTCGCGCAGGATCATTGCGTGCTTGCGGCGGCGACAGAGGATCGTTGCACGGTCAAGCAAAAGTGTTCAGATCTCACGCAGACGGTCGGCGATCTCACGAAGGAGTGACGGGTCGTGCGAGCCCCGGCGGGCGGGCGGCTCCGAGACCCGGACCAGACCCGCCTCGACCAGGTCGACGAGCAGGACGCGTACGACGGTGAGCGGCAGATCGGCGTCGGCGGCGACCTCGGCGACCGGGCGCGTCCCGCGGCGGACCAGTTCCAGCAGTGAGCTGCGGGCATGATCGAGCCGCGGCTCGGGCCGGTCCCATTCCGCGGCCGTGACCTGCGACATCAGGTCGATGTGATGCTCCGCGGCGGGACGGGTCCGGCCCCGGGTCACGGTGTACGGCCGCACCATCGACCCGGTTTCGTCCTCGTACCAGTGGTCGTTCACGGGCTATCTGTCGACGGCCTCGGGGACCGAGCGCGCGGGAACGGCCATATGCCGGCCGACGCGCCTGACCAGGAGCGCCATTTCGTGGGCGAGCTGTCCGACGTCGGTTTCGATGTCGCTGAGCACCGCCAGCCGGCTACCGTCGCCCGCAGGGGTGATGAAGAGATACGCGCCGTCGAGCATGACCATGGTCTGTCGGACCTTCCCGGCTGCGAATCGTGAACCGGCTTCCTTGGCGAGGCTGTGGAAGCCCGCGCAGACGGCGGACAGATGCTCGATGTCGCGCGCGGGCATGCCGCGGGAGGCGCAGGTGACCAGCCCGTCCGCGGTCAGCAGCACGGCCTGCCGGACGTGGTCCGTCCTGGCGAGCAGATCGTCGAGCAGCCAGCCGAGGTCGCTCGCGGCGGTCGTGCCCTCGGGGTGGTCGCGATCGTCGCAATCGTCGTGATCGTTCCGCTCAGCCATCGTGGCCCGTCCCTTCGTCGTTCGTACGGGAGCGCTCGCCGGACTCCGGCGCGGCCTTCCGGCCCCGGTCGAGTCCGCGCTGGAACGCGCCGAAGATCGTCCTCATCTCGTCCGCGCTGACCTCCCGCTCCGGCGCGGCCGCCTGGTCCGCGTCCGTGTCCGCGTCCGCGGGTCCGTCGCGCAGGGGGGCGGCGAGCGAGGCCTGGCGTACGCGTGTGGGCAACGTCCGCGGCCCGGAGCCGCCCGCCGGCTCGGCCGGCTCCGCAGGTTCCGCGCGCTCCCCGCCGCCGCTCTGCGGGCCGGACCCGGACCCGAGGCCGTCGCCGTCACCTG
>NZ_JBSGZO010000628.1:0-4110 GCF_053611045.1 Streptomyces sp. NPDC054841
GTCCAGGAAGTCGATGAACGTGGCCGGGCCGGCCTGGCCGTCCTCGCCGGACAGCGGCCTCGCGTTGATGGCAACCAGCTTGCGCAGGTAGCCGTTGGTGTCCCCGAGGAGCCGGGCGCGCCTGGACGGTGCGAGCGGATTGGTGATCCTCTCCCACAGTCCTCCGCGCAGCAGGCGCAGCGTGAGCCTTCGTCCGCCCTGCACGAGCGGCTCCGGACGGGAACCAGCGGACGGAAAGTGCAGGTCGGCTTCCAGGAACCTCGCCAGCAGGGCCAGCTGGCTGCGGACCTGCCCACGTTGGGCGCCGCTGATGCGTCGGTTGAACACGATGGCGTAGTCCTGCGTCGTGGACCGGCCCACGACCGCGTGAACGGCTCCTGCCAGGCGTTCGGCCTCGGCCTGGTCGAGCGACACCTTCAGGCCGTCGGCCTTCACCATGATCACGCCGAGTTGCGGGTCCACGGTGAGGTGAATGCGGAACAGCCCGGCCACGTCGGCGTCGAGGAGGGTGGGATCCTCCGGCGTCGGCCCGACGAGCAGGCCGGTCACCGCCGATGAGCCGTCCTCGGGGGAGTAGAGCGGCAAGACGGCATAGCTGTCCTGCCTGATCAACGTTCCCGACGGGGTGCCGACCAGAGTGCCTTTCGTGCCCGGGGCGAAGTGGCTGAGCCAGCCACCTCGCTTGGAGGGCGCATGCTCCAGCTCGTGCTGGGTGTCCAAGAGGTCCAGCGGCGTGTGCGGCGGTGGCAGCAGTTGAGGCGTGCGGAGGCTCCGGTTCCAGGTCAGGGAGAAGTTGGGCTCGATGGCATGAATGTGCCCCTTCATCGCCTCGCCCAGGAGCAACGCGTACGTCCGGTCCAAGCTCTTGGAGGCACGGCGTCCCTGGGAGATGGTGTTCAGGTCGATGATGACCAGGTCTGCGCCGTCAGGGACGCCGCCCCGGCGCAGCCAGGTGGCGAAGTCGCTCACCTTCGCATGGAGAGGACCGTCGTTGAACTGCAACGTCGGTATTCCCTCGCCGAGTTCGACTGCGACAAAGTGGAGGGTGGGCGAGAGGACGCTGTTCAGATTCCGCAGGAGCTCCCAGGTCCGCGGCGTCAGGTCGGTGTTCGAGACGAGCACACGGCGAGCGGCGAACTGGGACGGCACATCGTGCGGCAGGAGGTTGCCCAGGTTGTCGGTCCAGACCCATTCGGCCAGCCGCCGCTCCTCCGGACCATAGAAATCCCATCCGAGCGTCGTCCCGGTGCCCGGTGACACGGACTCCAGGATCAGGCTCGGCCGGGTGGTGCGCGGGACCGGGCGCAAGCCGTCCTTGGGCGCTGCGAGTGCACGCTCGAGCGACAGAGCGATCTCACGGTATGCCTCGCGCAGGCGCCCTTGGCCGGCCTGGGTCAGCTGCGCCACGAAGTAGGGGACGAATTGGATGTGGTCGACCACGGTACCGTGCAGCGCCCCGAGCAGGCGCTGGGCGAAGTCCCGCGGGTCGACGGGGACAGCGGTGCGGCTTCCGGGGCTCTCCGATCTCACGAGGAGGAGCCCCTCCTGGTCGACCATGACCGGGACGACAGCCCGCCCCGGGAACTGCTCCATGCCCTGGATACCGCGTACGAATGCCTCCGGCACACTCACGGGCAGCAGTGGCATCCGGTCCGGGTACACCGGGATCTTCGCAGGCCCCGGAACCACTCCGGGAGTGTTGTGGTTCCCGGAGGGGACAACGGCCGAGCTCTCTCCGGACGCGGTGTCGCGGGTCTCCGCACCGTCGCTGCCACTGCCGAGAGCAGCTTCGAGATAGCGCGGTGGCTCGACGCCGTCGGCCGCCGCCGCAGGGTGCAGCGGAGTGGGCACCTCGGCGGTGGGCGCCCGGTGACCGCGCGCCGGGGCCAAGGCGGTCTTCCCGGGGGCCGGGCCGACGCCCCCAACACGAAGCCGCCGGGGGTCGTGAAACCGCAGCTTGACGTCCTGCGCCAGGTGCCAGGCGTCGATGACCGCGCCCCCGGTGGGTTGGGCGGCCAGCCGCAGCTCCCCGCTGCCGAAGACCTCTTGCAGGAGGCCGCGCAGCACCGTCCGGGCAGCGTCCAGCAGTGCCTTCGACGGCACGGTCTCCAGACCGTTGCCGTACCACACCACCGGCGACGGCTTAGTCACCGTGGAGCGGATCTTGCGGGCGATGAACGGGTCCGGTTCGCCGTCCGTCCGGATCCATCCCCCGGCGGCCACCACCTCGAATACGAAGCCGGGCCGGCCCAGGATCGGGAAGACCGCCGGGGTCTCGGCGTCCGGGGACTTGAGGACATGGTCCTTCACCCACCAGGCACGCGGCAGCACCTCCCGCACCGCCAGCTCGATGTGCTCGTCCCGGCTGTGATCGAGCCCGTCGAGGGCGGTGCGCGCCCACTGCGGGTAGTGGTCCGGGAATGTGCGGGGCAGGCCGCTTTCCTCGGGCCTGGAGAGCACCTCGACGGATTGGGCAAGCGGTGTCCACCACCCCTCGTCCTCGGTACCCACGGCATGGACGGTAGTGCCGTCCGGTTGCTGCACGGGGAAGCCGTTCGGCTCAACAGACCGGCGGCTCTTGCCCTTCGACAGGGCAGTAGGGGAGGACCGCCATGGAACCATCTCCTCGCCGGGCAGCAGATCGTCCGGCAGTACGACCGCGAGCCGGTCGGGCAGTTCGGGGAAGGACTGCAGGACCTCGGCGCGGGGGCGCCACGGTGCGGCCACGGTTCCTGTCTCTGCGTCGTACAGCGGCCATGTCCAGGCCATCGGCTCGACCGGGTTGTTCAGCAGCTCCGCGACCTCGTCGAAGAACGGCCGCAGTGCCGCCAGTTTCTTGGCGTCAGCGCCGGCGATGGCAACGTTGACGGCGTTGTCGAGTCCGGCCACCAGCAGCCAGGCCGCGAACTCCCAAGGCTCGGCAGTCACTATGCCCGTTTCGACGTGCAGAACGACCCGCCCCTGGGGGTCGACGCCGACCAGAGCCCAGTCACGGCCGGCGGCCGGGTCCTCGGGCTCGAGCTCACGCAGCGCCTGCTCGAACAGGTCCACGGCGTGGCGCACGTCCGTTGCCCGCAGTCCTCGTAGCGAGGCCGCGAGCCGCACCGGGCGCGTGTCCTCGGTGAGGGTGACGTCGGCGCCTGTCCCCATACCGATGCCTGTGCCGTCGACGGCGTTCACGAGGATCTGCCCGACGTTGGCCGGTGTGACGGTCACGGTGCTGTCGTCGGACCCGGCTTCGGAGAGCCCGTCGTCGAGGGCTCCGCTGTCGGGCGAGGAGTTCAGGGTTTCCCGGAACGTGACGATCTCCACGGTCGGGGCGCCGTCGCGGCCGGGGACGGCAAGCAGCTCCACCTCGGGCCCGGTGGTCGCGGCCGGGACCGCGTTCTGGTGCTCGATTGGCTCCGGCGGCGCGGGAATCTCGTACTGCCCGGGCTTGCCGTCAGGCCGCTGCCAGACCAGGCCGCCGATGCTGCCGTCCTCCTTCACCACCTCCACCAGGCCGGTCCTTCGGCTGACGCCCCAGATGGCGTTCGGCGGCAGGTGGCCGACCGCGGTGCAGCCCAGCCAGCGGGCCAGATCGAGGGCCTGGGCAACCAGGTCTGGGTACTGCTCCTCGGTGACAGGGTCGGTGAGCAGCTGCAGGGCATTGACGAGACCGAGCTCCGGACCACGCTGCGGCTCGAATTCCAAGGGGGCGCCCTGCTGGCGTCGCTGCCGCCTGAGGGGATCTGGGACTCCGCCGTCCACCGCCCAGGCGACGGCCCTCGGGGTGGTCAGCCGGAGGACGGCCTTGCCGTCCGTGGCGCCCGGCACACCCTTCCAGGCCAGCGCCATCTTCCCGTCCACCAGCGGAAGCAGTACGGAGACGACAGTTTCCCCGTCGACGCCGGACTTCGTCAGCAAGGTCACCGCCTCCTGGGTCGAGGCCGGCAGCGCTTCCAGGGGCTCGCCGGTGGCCAGCATCACCAAGGATGTCGGAGGCCGGTTGGACGGCCTGCCCGAGTGCGGCGGGTGGACGGTGACGGCCGGCCACCGCTCGGTGCCGACTTCGGGGGCGGGCTGGGGATCGGTGGTGACCAGGGAGTCCAGCCGCATGCGGCCTTGGAG
>NZ_JBSGZO010000629.1:0-4098 GCF_053611045.1 Streptomyces sp. NPDC054841
GATCCATGTGATCCGCGCCCCACCGTCGTCTCCGGGGCTTTTACGAGCCGGGAGCGCCGGGTAAGGTTAGGTTAGCCTCACCGATCAATCGGGACGGGCGCTACTTATCGATCCCGCCGGGAGGTGAACCGCGTGTACGTCTGCTCGTGCTTCGGCATCACGGAGAAGCAGGTCAAGGAACACGCGGAGGCGGGTGCCTGCACCCCCCGCCAGATAGCGTCGGTCTCCAAGGCCGGGACCGACTGCGGGTCGTGTGTACGCCGCATTCAGGGCATTCTCGGCCGTGGTGCGTGCCCCCGTCGCGAGCTGCTCGACCAGGGCGTGAAGGCTCTCGCGGTGGAAGCCGATCAGGACCCCGCGCTCAGCGAGGCCGCCTAGGCCCGGACGGGCCCTAGCTCTCCGGCTGCTCGATCAGCTGGGCGATGTAGAGCGCCTCGCCGAGCTTCTCGACCAGCTCCAGCTGGGTGTCGAGGTAGTCGATGTGGTGTTCCTCGTCCGCCAGGATCGACTCGAAGATGTTCGCGGACGTGATGTCGCCCTTGTTCCGCATGACCTCGACACCGCGCCTCAGCCGGTCGATGGCCTCGACCTCGACCTGCCGGTCGGCCTGGAACATCTCGGTGACCGTCTGCCCGATCCGGACGTGGAAGAGCCGCTGGTAGTTCGGCAGGCCCTCCAGGAAGAGGATCCGGTCGGTCAGGACCTCCGCGTGCTTCATCTCGTCGAACGACTCGGCCCGGGTGTACTTGGCGAGCTTCGTCCAGCCGAAGTTCTCCTGCATCTTCGCGTGCAGGAAGTACTGGTTGATCGCGGTCAATTCGGCGGTCAGCTGCTCATTGAGGAACTCGATGACCTCGGGGTCGCCCTGCATCGCAGAGGCTCCTTCCGCGCGTATGACTGGCCAGGATGCGCGCATCCTCGCACCGTGATCGGGGAGCGTCCAGTAAGTGCCTCCTTAGTAGGAGTTGCCCGAATCAGCGCAGACCTGGTCATGACCACCCCTCGCGGTCTGTCACCATTGAAGGCATGGGTCAGCCGGAGAGCCGGGAATACCGAGAGTCAGAGCAGTCCGGGCTTCCTCCGGGGCAGCGGTTGCAGCGTGGCTGGCCTGTCACCCACTACGGGCCCGTCCCCAAGTTCAAGCCGGACCGCTGGGAGTTCCGGGTCTTCGGCGCCACGGCGGACGGCGACAAGCGCTGCTGGAACCACGAAGAGTTCTCGGCGCTCCCGTTCTCGACGGTCGTGGCCGATCTGCACTGCGTCACGAAATTCAGCATGGTGGGGGCCGAATGGGGTGGGGTGCCCGCCCGGACGATCGTCGAACTGGCCCCGCCGGCGCCGAGCGTCACCCATGTCATGGTCTGGGCCGAGTACGGCTTCAGCGCCAATCTGCGGCTCTCCGACTTCCTCTCCGAGCGCACGATTTTCGCCACTCACATGGACGGTGAGCTGCTCACCGCCGAGCACGGCTTCCCGCTGCGGCTGGTGGTGCCGCATCTGTACGCCTGGAAGGGCCCGAAGTGGGTGCGGGGTGTGGAGTACATGACCACCGACCGCCGGGGCTTCTGGGAGGAGCGGGGCTACCACAACGTCGGCGACCCCTGGCGGGAGCAGCGCTACTCCTACCAGGAGGAGCCGGGGGACGGTCCCGAGCTGTAGGGCCTGTCCGGGCACCCGGGGCCGCCGCGATCAGTGGTGGTACTGGTGGACCACCGCGTGGCCCTTGCCGCGGCCGATCATCCACTTGTTGACCGGGGTCGTGACCAGGAACGCGACGAGGAAGGCCAGGGCGAGCGCCCCCCAGAACAGCCCGTCGGACAGATGTGCGTCCATCGCGCCCGGTACGAGCAGCAGCACGCCGTTGTCGACGAGCTCCATCACGACGATGGAGAGGGTGTCGGCGGCGAGGGCGACCCCGACGGCGGCCTTCAGGCTCAGCCCGGCGCGTACGACCGCCGAGAGGGTCAGCGCGTAGCCGAAGAAGAAGGCCAGCGCGATGGCGAGGACCATCGTGGGGGCGTTGCCCCAGCCCAGCGCGGTCCCGATGATCATGCCGAGGACCTCGCCGATGGCGCAGCCGGTGAGGCAGTGAAGGGTGGCCCTGGCGGCCATGGACCAGCTCGCCCCGCCGTGGTGTCCCTCGTGACCCTCATGCACGCCGTGCTGCTCGGTGTGCCCGGCGTGCTCGGTGTGGTGGTGAGCGTGTGTGTCGTGCTGCATGAGACAACCCCCATAGCCGGGTAGCGGTTCCTGCCGACAGCAAGAACCGTATACCCCCTAGGGGTATTCCTCAAGCGATCTCAGTTGTCGCGGAGCTTCTTCAGCAGCGCCACATCGGCCGCGTACGTCTCCTTCCCGTGCCGGCCACCAGGGGTCTCGATGATCAGTGGTACGCCGTCGGCCGCGGGGTGGCGCATCAGCTCGCGGAACGGCTCCTCACCGATGTGACCTGCGCCGATGTTCTCGTGGCGGTCCTTGCGCGCCCCCACGACATCCTTGGAGTCATTGGCGTGGACGAGCTTCAGCCGACCCTCGCCGACCGTGTCCACCAGCAGATCCAGCGTCCGCCGCGTCCCGTCCGGAGCAGCCAGATCGTGCCCGGCCGCGAAGACGTGGCAGGTGTCCAGGCAGATGCCCAGCTTGGGATGGGCGTCCAGGGCCTCGAAGTACGGGCCGAAGTCCCAGGTCCTGGAACACAGCGAGAAGCCCTGCCCGGCGGTGGACTCCAGCAGCAGGAAGGGGTCGTCGTCGTGCGTCAGCTCGTCGAGCAGCGGCAGCATGCGCGTACGCACCTGGGCGAGCGCCTCCTCGCGCGGCCGGCCCCCGGTGGCCGAGCCGGTGTGGACGACCACGCCCAGAGCACCGATCTCCCGGCCCCGGCGCAGCGAGTGGCGCAGCGACTCCACGGACCGCTCGACGGTCGCCTCGGTGTGCGAGCCGAAGTTGATCAGATACGGGGCGTGGACGTACACCGGTATGTCCTCGGCCGCGCACTCCGCACGGAACAGTTCGTCCTGCGCCGGGTTCCCGGCCGGTGTCGCCCAGCCGCGCGGATTGGCGACGAAGACCTGCACGGCCTCCGCGCCGATCTCGCGGGCGTACGTCAGGCCGGTCTTGGCGAGGCCGCCGGCCACCGGAACATGGGCGCCGACAGGGTTGCGCATCGGATCTAGATTCCCTTGGTCTTGATGGTGATCGTGCTGCCCTCGGGAGCCTGCTCGCCGCCCTCGACCGACTGGCTCTCGACGGTGTCACCGAGGAACGGGAAGCCCCGCTCGACCTCGACCTCGAAGCCCGCCCGCTCCAGCTCGCGCTTCGCGGCGTCGGCCTTGTCGCCGACGACGTCGGGGACCTCGATCATCCGGGGGCCCTTGGAGAGCGTGAGGGTGATGGTGTCGCCCTCGGCGGCCTGCTTGCCCTCCGCAAGGGACTGCGTGGCGACCGAACCGGCGTCCTCGGGGGAGTGGACCCGCTCCGCGGCCACCTTGACCTTCAGCCCGGCGTCCTCGAGCGTGCTCGTGGCGCTCTCGACGGACTCGCCGGTGACATCCGGGACATCGACCGGTGTGCCCTTGCTGACGACGAGCGCGACGGCCGAATCCGGCCGTCGGCCGGTCCCGGCCTCCGGGTCGGAGCTGATGACCGTGCCCTGCGCGAACTCCTCGCTGAACGCCTTGGTGATCACACCGTCGGCGAGACCGACCTTGCGCAGCGCGCTCCTGGCCTCGGCGAGGGTCTTCCCCTGGACCTCGGGGACCTTGACGATCTCGGGACCGCGGGAGATCACGAGCGTCACCGAGCCGTTGTCGCGGATGCGCTTGCCCGGGCCGGGGTCGATGTCCATGACGCTGCCGCGCTTGTAGACGTCGCTGAAGCCCTTCTTCGTCTGCTCGACGTCGAGACCCGCGTCGGCGAGCCGCTTCTTCGCGGCAGCCTCGGTCTGACCGAGGACGGGTGGTACACGGGTGAACTGTCCCGAATTGATGTACCAGACACCGGTGCCCACGCCGAGGAGCAGCAGCGCCGCGACGACGGCGGCGATGACACCACGCCGGGGGGCCGCCGGGAGGCGAGGACCGCGCCCGGGCCGGGGAGGGC
>NZ_JBSGZO010000630.1:0-4088 GCF_053611045.1 Streptomyces sp. NPDC054841
TCGAACCGAGCACGCGACACCGCCAGCGCATAGCCCACATCAACCGGCGACCACTCCGACCGCTCCCCAAGGAACGACACCAGCCGCTCCGCCTGCGATCGCAGACCCGCCTCACTCCGGGCGGAGACCACCCACGGCACCGTCACCCCGGGAGCCACCACCGGAGTCGGCTTCTCAACCTCTGGCTCAACAACCGGTGCCTGTTCCAGCACCACATGGGCGTTCGTCCCGCTGATACCGAACGAGGAGACCGCCGCCCGACGCGGACGACCCTCAACCTCCGGCCACGCCCGCTCCTCCACCAGCAAGGAGACCTCACCCGCCGACCAGTCGACCTGCGACGACGGCGCGTCCACGTGCAGCGTGCGCGGCATCACCCCATGCCGCATCGCCAGCACCATCTTGATGACGCCGGCAACACCCGCCGCGGCCTGGGTGTGCCCCATGTTCGACTTGATCGACCCCAGCCACAACGGCTGGTCAGCCGGACGGTCCTGGCCATAAGTGGCCAGCAGCGCCTGCGCCTCGATCGGGTCACCCAGGGAGGTGCCGGTGCCGTGTGCCTCGACCGCGTCGATGTCGGTCGTCTCCAGGTAGGCGCTGGCGAGTGCCTGCCGGATGACGCGCTGCTGGGCCGGGCCGTTCGGCGCGGTCAGACCATTGCTGGCACCATCCTGATTGATGGCCGTGCCACGCACGACCGCGAGAACCTGGTGGCCATTGCGCTGGGCGTCCGACAGACGCTCCACCAGCAGCATGCCCACACCCTCACCCCAGCCAGTACCGTCCGCCGCATCCGCGAACGACTTGCAGCGACCGTCCGAGGCCAGACCGCCCTGGCGGGAGAAGTTGCCGAACGTGTCGGGGGTCGGCATGACGGTGACACCGCCCGCGAGCGCCATCGAGCACTCGCCCCGCCGCAGCGCCTGACCCGCCATGTGCAGCGCGACCAGCGAGGAGGAGCACGCGGTGTCCACCGTCACCGCCGGGCCCTCGAACCCGAAGGTGTAGGAGACGCGGCCCGAGACGACGCTGCTGGCACTGCCGTTGCCGATGAAGCCCGCGAGCTCGTCGGGGACCTCCGTCAGCCGGGAGGCGTAGTTGTGGTACATGACGCCGGCGAAGACGCCGGTCTGGCTGCCGCGGAGAGTCGCCGGGTCGATACCGGCCGACTCCAGCGCCTCCCACGACGCTTCCAGCAGCAGCCGCTGCTGCGGATCCATCGCCAACGCCTCACGCGGCGAAATCCCGAAGAACGCCGGATCGAAGTCCGCCGCGTCGTACAGGAAACCACCCTCCAGCTGACGGGAAGCGACGTCGCGGGCACGGCTCTCCTCGCCGTCCTGGTTCCTGGGGTCCGCGACGAGGAGACCATCGGTGTCCCAGCCCCGGTCGGCCGGGAAGGCGGAAATCGCGTCGCCACCGGCCACGAGCAGGCGCCACAGGTCGTCGGGGTTCGTGACGCCACCCGGGTAGCGGCAGGCCATGCCGACGATGGCGAGGGGTTCGTCGTCCCGCAAGACGGCAGCCTGCATCGCCTCCTGCACACCGGGTCGGACGCCCAGGACCTCGCTGAGGAGGAAGTCCGCGACCGCGTTCGGGGTCGGGTAGTCGAAAATCAACGTCGCGGGCAGCCGCTTGTCGACGGCCGTGGAGAGCTGGTTGCGCAGCTCGACCGCCGTCAGCGAGTCGAAGCCGAGCTCCTTGAACGCACGCGCCGCGCCGATCGCGTCGGCTCCCGCGTAGCCGAGCACGGCGGCCACGTGCGTACGCACCAGGGCCAGCAGCTCTGCGTGCCGCTCGGCCTCCGGCAGCCCGGCGAGGCGCTGCGCCAACGCATCCGCCCGTGCGGTGCCCGTCCGGGCCGCACGCCGGGACGGGACCCGAACCAGACCGCGCAGCAGCGGCGGCACGGCCGACGGTCCGCCCGTGCCCGCTCCGGCGGCGGCCTGCGCGCGGATGCGGGCGAGGTCCAGCTGCATCGGCACGAACAGCGCTCCTCCACGCGGAGCCGCCAGGGCTGCCGCGTCGAAGAGTGCCAGGCCCTCGGCCGCCGTCAGCTCCTCGATACCCGAGCGGTTGATGCGGCCCAGCTCCGAGGAGTCCAGCGAGGCGGTCATGCCGCCCAGCCGCTCCCACGGGCCCCAAGCCAGCGAGGAGGCGGCCAGCCCATGCGCGCGCCGGTGCTGGGCAAGTGCGTCGAGGAACGTGTTGGCGGCGGCGTAGTTGGCCTGCCCCGCACCGCCCAGTACACCGGCCGCCGACGAGAACAACACAAACGCCGACAGGTCCATGCCCTGCGTCAGCTCGTGCAGATTCCACGCCGCATCCACCTTCGGACGCAGCACCACATCCAGACGCTCAGGAGTGAGCGAAGGAATGGTCCCGTCGTCCAGGACGCCGGCCGTGTGCACGACACCGGTCAGCGGACGGCCGGCCGGGATGCCCTCCAGCACCGCAGCCAGCGCCCCACGGTCAGCAGCATCACAGGCGACGATCTCCGCCTCAGCACCGAGGGAGGCAAGGTCGTCCACCAGCGCGTCGGCACCCTCGGCGCGGGCACCACGACGACTGGTCAACACCAGACTCCGCACACCGTGCTCAGCCACCAGATGCCGGGCCACAAGCGACCCCAGACCACCCGTACCACCAGTCACCAACACCGTGCCCGAACCGAAGCCGCTGCCCGCGTCGAGGCCGCTCCCCGCACCCGGGCCGTGCGTGTCGGCTGCCGGGGTACGGCGCAGGCGCGGTACCCGCACCTCGTCGTTCCGGACAGCTGCCTCCGGCTCGTCCCCGGAGGCCAGCAGCGGCCGCAGTCGCGACACGTCCAGCGAGTCGCCCCCGGCCACGTCGACCAGAACGAATCGGTCCGGGTTCTCGGACTGTGCGGAGCGCACCAAGCCCCACACCGAGGTGTGCTCCATATCCGTCACGTCGTCGTCCGGTCCTGCCGCGACCGCGCCGCGCGTCACGAAGACCAGACGCGCTTCGGCCAACCGCTCCTCGGCCAGCCACTCCTGGACCAGGGCGAGGGCACGATGAGCGGCGACATGCGCCTCGGCGGACACTTCGCCGCCGCTGTCGACCTCCATGTCGTGCGTCCCGTCGCCGCCCCCGTGGTCGGCCAGGGGTACGAGGACGAGCTCGGGCAGCGGAGCTCCCGCCTCGACTCCTTCGACCAGCGCACGCAGGTCGGCGTACACCGGGGTGGACTCCGCGCCGTCGAGCAGCCCGGCACCGTCTGCGCCGAGTAGGGCCCACGCGGCGGCACCAGGGGCGGCCGGACGCTGCGCGGCCTCCCCCGACGGCGAGTCCGTCGGCGCCGCGAGCGACAGCGCGGTCCACTCAACTCCGTACAGCGACTCGACGAACCCGCCCCGGCCGGCCGTCAGTTGCTCCTCGGACACTTGACGGAAAGCGAGCGCTTCAACAACGGCGACAGGCGCACCGGTGGCGTCGGCGACGTACAGCGCCACCGCGTCCGCCGCACCAGCCGGTGTCATGCGCACCCGCAGCGTGGAGCCACCGGTGGCATACAGGCTGACGTCGCTCCAGGCGAAGGGCAGACGGGCCTGCTCACCTCCCGCGTCAGAGACGAAGTCGCCCAGTGCGACGGCGTGCAGGGCCGCGTCCAGCAGCGCCGGATGCAGGCCGAAGCCGTCTGAAGTGGTGTCCTCGGGCAGCGCGACCTCGGCATACACCTCGTCCCCGAGCCGCCAGGCCGCCCGCATGCCCTGGAAGACCGGACCGTAGGCCAGACCACCGAGGGCGAAGGTGTCGTACAGCGCATCGACCTCGATCGGCTGGGCACCGCGTGGCGGCCACACGGACAGATCGAAGGAGGCGGCGGCCCAGACAGGCGACAGCACACCCGCGGCATTCAGCGTCCACGGCTCGTCGTGCGGCGCATCACCGAGTTGGGAGAAAATGCGGACCGGTCGCCGTCCGGCGTCGTCGGCCTCCTCCACGGTGACGCGGAGCGCGACGCCGCCGCTTTCCGGAATCACCAAGGGTGCCTGGAGGGTGAGGTCTTCGAGCGTGGAGCAGCCGACCTGGTCTCCGGCCTGGATGGCCAGCTCCACCAT
>NZ_JBSGZO010000631.1:0-4082 GCF_053611045.1 Streptomyces sp. NPDC054841
GACGAGGAGACCGCGCTGACCGCGATGCTCGCCGCCGCCTACCCTGCCCCTGGCGCCGCCGGTGCCGCGCCGGAGGCCGACACGACCGCCCTTGCGGTCCTGGAGGAGACCGCCGAGTACCTGGGCGCCGGCTTCGCCGACCTCATCAACCTCTTCCAGCCCGAACGGATCCTCGTCGGCGGCTGGGCGGGACTGCAGCTCGGTGCCCGTTTCCTGGATTCCGTACGGGCGTACGCCACCTCCTACGCCCTGTCGTACCCGGCCGCCCGCGTGCGTATCGACCTCGGCACCCTGGGGCCGGACGCCGTGACCGTCGGGGCGGCGATGCTGCCCCTCGCCGACTTCTTCGCACGCGGAGGCCGCCGGCAGGAGGAGGCCGGTGCGGAGGAACCGGCCCCGGCGTGGCGGACGAGCTTGCGGGAGCGGGCGGCGCAGTAGGCCTGTCCGTTAGGTCAGGCCCTGGCCCGGCCGCACGCCTGAGTGCGCGACCCGGCACCTGGCACCGGCAGCCGTACCGATCCCACCCGAGGGCCGCGAGTACATCGTGCACTGCCTCATGCCGGCGTATGAGTACGTGAGGACGTACGAACTGAGTACGTCGTCCGATCTCCCGCGGCGCGCGCGTTGCTCGAATGGGAGCCATGAATCCCCCCGCTCCGCGCCGCCCCCGCATGCAGCATGTCACCACGACGGGCACCGCCCTCGCCGCGACCCTGCTCCCGCTGATGGTCGGCGTCCTCGTGGCGAAGTCGATGGGCGCGGATCCGATGTCCCCCGTGAACGCCCTCATCACCAGCGGCGGTCAGCGTGCCCGGGTATGCCCGTCGCAGCTGCGCAGCTGTGGCCGTACTGCCCTCCGCCGCTGGAAGCCGATGGCCGCGCGTGTACGGGTCCCAGGTGCACGGGCATCCACCAGGAGGACAGCACTAGGCCCTGTCCGGGACAGCCCTTAGAAGTTGCCGTAATTGACCTGCCAGGTGGGCAGGCCCATGCGGCGCCACACTGCCACGACGCGGTCGCGGTCGTCGAGGGAGACGCGTACCGCGAAGCGGTCGCGGACGTGCCGGTCGAACAGTTCGGCCTTCACGACGTCGTCACGGCGGCCGTCGCCGGCTGCGCGCATCCACAGCTCGTCGTAGGGGACCTCGTACCGGCGCAGCCATGCCTCCGTCTTGTCCCGGTGCTCCTCGCCGCGGCCGGAGAGCAGGACGATGACATCGCCGTCGGCACGCCGGAAGGAGCACAGCGCGCCGCGCACCGGCACGTTGAGCACGTCCTCGTCGCAGCGGGTGAAGTCGTAGGGGCCGCGGTCGCCCCTGATGGCGAGAGTGCCGTCGATGTCGCACATGACCGCCGAGGGCAGCGCCGGGTCGGCCGTGTACGGCTCCACCGACGGCTCGTCGTTCAGCCACGCCTCGGTGAGCCGCCAGCCACCCTGCCGCGCTTTCGCGTGCTTGTCGGCCAGGATCCGGATGATCTCCTCGCCGACAGCCCTGTCCCGCCCGGCGTCGCGCCGTATGCACTCCTCCAGCTGCACATCGGTGAAGTCGTGCACGACGAAGGACGCCTGGCCGGCCACCGCGGCCTTCAGACGCTTGGGGATGTGCGGTGTCAGGTGGGTGTTGTCCACGACGACGTCGAACCCGCCGTCGACCGCCGCCCGCACCGCGGCGTCCTGGATGGCCAGCACGGTCTGCTCGTGCGCGTACGACCGGCCACGCTCGGGTGCCGGGACGTCGAGCATCTTCCGCAGGTCGTCGAGATTCACCCGGCGCATACGGCCCTCGGACTGCGCCTGCAACCTGCGGGCGGCCGTCGTCTTCCCCGAGGCCGGGAGCCCTGTCATGACGTGTACTACGGGCACGGTCAGTTCTCCTCGTCGGTCAGATACGGGTCGGGCGCCTCCGGCCGGACGGAACGGTACGTCACGAGCTCCGTCGGGCGCCCGTCCAGGCGCAGGAACATCGCAGGGCGCACGGCGGCGTCCGGCAGCGCCTTCGCGGCGCGGGCGAAAGCGCCCCGGTCGCCCGCGAGATGGGCCAGCGAGCGGTACGCCTCGTCGATCGCACACTCGCGTGCGGTCACGTCCTCCTCGATCCGCCTGATCACCCCGCGCACCCAGGCGTCGAACTCGTCGGGCACCTGCTCCAGCAGCGCGTCGAGCGGCTTGCCGCCCGACGCCTCGATCTCTGCTGCCGAGCAACCCAGAGCCTGGGCAACCTGCTTGACGGGCAGTCCGGTGAAGCGCTGGACCCCGTGGCTGCGCCAGATGTCCCGTTCGGTGACTCCGGTGAGCACCTTGTGGAGCCGTACGTATTCGGAGAGCTTGGCCTTGGCCCGTACGCCCGAGGCGAAGCGCAGCACGAAGCCCTCCGCGTCGGTGCCCGTGGCTTCCCGGCCGCCCGGCAGCCGGTTGGACTCGGCCAGGGCGAGCAGCTCGGCGAGCGGCATGGCGGGCCAGACCGTGACGACCGAGCCGATGCCCTTCCAGCAGGCCGCCGCCTCGGACAGCGGTATCTCCGTGCCGTCCTTGGCGAAGGCGGCGAGGAGCACGAGGTCACGGCGGTCGCCGTAGTCGACGACGATCCGATTCTGCGGGTAGAGGATCTCGGCGAGGTAGGTCACCCCGGGAACCAGGGCGGAGGTGTCCTTGCCGTCCAGCAGACGCTGAGCCCAGGTGGCCTGGGTGCTGATGAACGATCCCTTGGACGCGACGTGCCACCGGTCCGCGTAGTGGAAGATCACCGCCAGGCTGCCGTCGACCTTGTCGTACACCTCGAACGATTCGTCCGGGAGGGCCGGCGCGTACGGCTGACCGGCCTCGTGCTCACCGACGTTGAAGAACTTCGGCAGCGGGAGCGCGACGATCTCGCCGGTGGCGTCGTCGGCCACCAGACCGCGGCAGCGCGTGGTCACCCGGTTCCACACCCGCTCGTACTGGCACGTCCTCGTGTACGTGTAGATCGACAGCGGCAGTTCGGGGTGCGGCTTACGGGTGACATGCCCCGCGTCCAGCGCCGCCGCCAACTCCTTCGGCGGCAGCAGCCCATGGAGAGTCAGGAATGCCTGGCTCATGTGTTCCTCCCGTTGATGAACCTTGATTGTCAGGCGCGGGAGGCTTCGGCGCGTACCGATTTTCCTGGGACGGGACGTACAGAGACGCAGGTCACTGCCGAGGTCGTGCCAGATGGACCGCGATGCGATGCCCCCAGGTGCGGATGTCTGAACGGGTCCGGGACACATGGAGGCCGGCGTCCGGCAGAAGACCGGCCAGCCTTTCCGCGGTGGACAGGGGGTGACCCGGGTCATCGACCCAGGCCAGAATCAAGGCCGGCTCGCGCAGTTCGGTGACGGCCGTGGCGGAGGGCAGGTCGGACAGCGCCAGTCCGCGCAGGACGGACGGCAGAATCCGCTCGGCGGGCGTCGGCGGAAACTCGGGAACATCGGATACGACCGCGGGGCGGTGCTGCCGCCTCTTGGCGGCGAGCCAGACGTCCACTCCCTCTCGTTCAATCGTGTCAGCGGCTTCGAGGTTGTTCCGCGCATGCGCCTTCCGCGTCGTCCAGGCCGTGGGCGGGATGAGCAGGACCAGCCGGCCGAACCGCTCGGGCGCCCGAACGGCGGCGTGCAGCACGGTGGCGCATCCCATCGACGCGCCGATGGCGTTGACGGGCTGGTCGGCATCCAGATGATCGAGCAGCGCGAGCAGATCGTCCGCGAGGGAGACGTACGTGTAATCGGTGTCCACGGCGGCGCCGGTCGATCGACCGTGCCCCCGGGCGTCATAACGCACCAGGCGCTGCCCCGCGTCCAGAACCGGCTCCCAGCCGAACAAGGCCATCCGGTCCTCGGTGGCCCGGCTGACGAACCCGCCATGTGCGTACACGGCGAGAGCGCCCTCACCGGCGTCCTCGTAGAACAGGTCGGCCCCGCGATGCCGGAAGCTGCTTTCCCTGACGATGCGCTTTCCCGCTGCTCCCATAGCCGTACGCCTCGTTCCGGCACCTCTGCGTCCCTCGTACGGCCACGAAACCACCCCGTCCCGATGCCCGCACCTGACGAGTCCTCTCCGGCCGGAGAGG
>NZ_JBSGZO010000632.1:0-4052 GCF_053611045.1 Streptomyces sp. NPDC054841
GATCCAGCTGAGCGGCCGAGGTGTGGTCGCGGTGCTGCGCCGCTACGGCCTGGTGCCGGCCCACGGGCCGGCCCCCCGGCCGCTGCAGTTCGCCGTAGATGTTCCGGACAACCCTGCGGCGGCCCAGATACTGCGGGCCATCCTGAGCGACGCCGCACACTTGCTGAACACTGAGGGGTACCTGCCGACGCAGGGGCGTTCGGAGATCATGCAGGGCCCGGCCGGTCTTACGCTGTACGCGGTCTCCGAGGGGCAGATCACCTCCTGGACGTGGTTGCCGCCCATGCCCTCGGAGCTGGACCCCGGCATCCAGCTCCACCCGTACGCCGATCTGACAACGGACCTCGGGGCACTGGTGCCCAAGGAGGACACCACGGTCACGCAGCTGGCTGGCAATCCAAGCCAGGGCATGCTGTTCGCCTCGGTCGATGACGACCGTATTCCGGTGGTGAGGCAGCTGGGTGCCGGGCTCGCTCAGCAGCACCGCATGGTCCGGGTGCTGCTGCAGCTCAGCGGAGGTCGTCCGGCTCTGCTGGTTGAACCAGGAGACGGCCGGCCGGCATTGCTGTTTCCGGTGCCGCCGGCTCGACTGCTGCGGAAGTTGGCGGCGCACAACATGGCGAAGCGAGCGATCCAGCTGCTGTTCGACGCCACCCCGGCGCAGTTGGCCGCAGCCGTGGCCACGGGGACGGTCGACTGGTGGGTGGCGGAGTTGCGCCGGTTGAACAAGCACGCCGTGGCAACACCCGGATCCGGCGCCGTATGGCGGTTCGACAATGCCCTGAAGGACGTGGTCCTCAGAGCTACTACGCAGACGACCGACCAGGGACCGCCGCTGGAGTGGGACGGACGGCTCAGCAGACACCCGGGCAAGTTGTCCTTCGAACTCGGCACTGCCGGGCAGCTGACCCTCAGGGACTCGCCGGTCGGCATCGACGTCGGCTTCGGGTTCGTGGTCGACATTGCACGCGTACGCCACCTTCGCGGCCCCCAGCAGCAAGTGAAGCTCTACACGTTGGAATTCACCCACCAGGCCGCCGATGGCACCCTGCATCTGAAGTACGAGGCGCAAGGGCCCAGCCAGACGGTGTCCCCGGAGCAAGTTGTCACGCTGCTCGCCCGGCTAGGGGTGCCAGGCGACGCGGAGCTGGCGCTTGCCCCGCAGAGGCGCGTTGGGCTCGGCGACCTGCCCCCGACGCCGGAGCTCCGGCGCTCCCAGCAGCAGGCTCTGCGGGCGTTCGCCCGGGCGGTGTCGGCAGTGCGGATGCGGTCCACTCACTTCCCGGTGGAGGGAGCGGCGGCCCGCCTCGACCTCGTGCTCGACACACCCGAGGTCACTGGACTCGTACTGTCGGAGCATCCCCGCGAGGAGCGGCTGTGGGAGCAGGAATCCGTTACGGGGCAGAACTCGACGGCGGTCGAGTACAGCCCCGGGCTGCTGCGCTCCACCGACGCACCCTACGTATACCGGTCCGGCACTGCGTTGATCTCCACCCCCGACTCCGCGCAGCTGCTCGCACTGCGTGACGCCAAGGAAGTGACCGGCGGGCAGACGCTGTTGATCGCACTGCCGGTGGACGAGCAGGGCAACCTCGGTCTGGCCACCGGGACGGGACACCGCGCGCTGACCTGGGACCAGCTGGTGGACGAGATCGCCACTGTGCTGGGCCTGGGTGCGCCCGTCGACGCACCGTCGATCCGAACGTTTGTGCTGGCGGTCGACGCTCCCGTCGATTCGGCCGCGGATCAACGGCTGGTGGAGACGTCCCGGCGACTCGCCGAGCGGTTCAAGGTACGCCTCTACCTACCCGAGGTCCGGCACCTGCTGGAGACAGAGCACGACCAGGGAGTCTCGTCACTGCGAGCGGTGAACCCGGACCGGCGCACCATGGGGGGCTGGCGCGAACTGGGCACCGGGCAACTCGAGCTGCCGACGTACCGAGTGACCTCGACCGGTAAGTTGCAGAAACTGGGCCAGGCCGTCCGCTCGGTGAGTGCGCGCGGCGGTGTGCCCGTGGCTATCGCGACGACGTCCGGTCTGCCGAAACTTGCCCGGGTGGACGGGTTGTTGAAGGTGTTCATCACGCTGCAGAACGGACTCCCGGCGCTGCGGTTCACCGACGGAGCCGACGCCGCCGTGGCGCAGGTGCGGCCGGAGCAGTTCGTCACCTGGCTGAACCTGGACGAGCTGCGGTTGCCCGACGACACCGCAATCCAGATCATCTTGGACCTCTCGGTGCCCGCCGAACGGCAAGCGGATCTGAGCGCCTGGCTTGAAGCTGTCGGACGGCTCGTACCCCACACCGTCCACCACTCCATGCGCGCTGCCTACTCGGACGCCGAGCTGCGCGACATGGTCCTGCCGACCCCGGGCGACGTATGGAAGGCACTGCTGTTCGCCGACCGGCCGCAACAGCAGGTGGGCCATGTGACTGACCCGATGGGCCGGCTGATTCTCGCGGACGAGACGCTGCGACTGCTCCTCGAAGGCACCATCTTGTCGTGGCAGGGCCAGGCCCGGTCCCAGTCGCTGACCTTGGCGTACCCCGGCCCCGCCCCGTTGAACGACGACGGCCATCCGGTGCATCAGGTCGACCTGGCGCGGTTCATCGCCTGGGCGAAGGCCCGGGGCGCCTTCGAGCCTGTTCGCCTGCTGATCGACACCGTGCCGGCCCCGCTCCGCACCCAGGCTCTCGCGGACGCCCAGTCCCTGTCCCAGGCCCTGGGTGTCGGCTTCGAACAGGTCCACGGTCTGCAGCAGCCGGGCGGGGCCTTGCACGACCGCCGGGTGAATTGGCACGTCCTCACCGGCACGCTCGCCCAGGACGCGGGACAGGCGCTGGTGGCGGTCGACGGGAGCATGCTCCCCGACGCCGGTACACCGCTCCCGGCGGTGACCTCAGCGGCCAACGTGCTGCTGTTCACCGAGGCACGTCCCCGCAACCTCGTCCACTTGAGCGCGGCCCTGGTCCGGGCCGGGCTGTTCTTCCTCGATGTGGACGTCTTCTACGACCAGAGTGCCGCGTGGAAGGTGGGCCGTCAGCAGCGGACCTCGGCGGACCTGGCGGCCACTTTGCACCGGCACGGGTTCGATCGTGAGCGGCATACCCTGGTGGTGGCCCCGGGCTGGCCCAAGAACAGAAAACAGCAGGAGCTGTTGGACGGCCTGGTCACCAGTCTGGCCAAGGCACTGCGGGCCCGTACCCTGCACCCCGGCTTCGGGCACAGGGTGGACATCACGCCTCTTGGAGCGGTGCAGTTGAGCCCCCGTGGCCGGGGCGGCCTGCGCGGTGCAGGCGCGGCCCGCTGGGTATACCGGGACGCCACCGTGCCCGGGGCTCCCACGCCCGGCAATCTCTCCGTCGGGCCTCAGAGCACCTTGGCCCGCGCTGACCTACCCGTACTCTTCGGTGGTGCCAAGGGCGTCACCGCATCCCCGTACCGCGGAGACCACGAGCAGCTGTACAAGTACCTTCTCCGTGCCGAGAAGAACGCGGACATGCCGGTGGCGTTGCACCTCGACCCCGCGCTGAGCGAACAGGGCAATGTGGTCGGTTCGCTCGCGCTGCCGCTGCCAGGCGGTGGCGTTCTTGACAGCGCCCAGGGAATCCAGGGCAGGCTCACGGACATCGGCGTCTCGCCGAAGGCCGCGATCCAGATCATCGCCCCGAGCCCGGCTTTCGCCCAGGCGTGGCAGCAGCGCGTAGCCCAGGCCACCGCCCTGGCGATCGTGCGCGACCAGGCCCCCGTCCACTTGCCGGAGCAGGGCGCCTACGCAACCGTCGACTCGACGGGCAGCGGCAGCACGCCGAAGGCCCGGTTCAGCAAGCACCGCACCGCCGCCTGGCACACCGTGGACCTCCGGCAGCGGCCTGGCCTGCCTGAGGTGACCGACCTCCACGGCGAGCTGATCAAGGGTGGTATGCCCATCACCCATCAGGGGGCGGGGCAGGCGGAGCGCTTCGCTGCGACGGCCGCGGTGCCGAGCGTCCTGTTGCAGCAGATGAACGACCGCCCCATCCCCGGGGGCCTTTACCGCATCGGCACCGACC